>JBBSNU010000072.1:0-12186 GCA_038260455.1 Chroococcales cyanobacterium
GCCCCCTTTTTACCAGCCGAGGGTCTCCAAAGGCGGTTTTTTCGATTTGTTCGGCGTGAATCAGTATGGGATTGTCCACGGTTTATACCTCTGTCAAGTTCTGAGTCTAGTTTACTTTGACTTGTGTGTACACGGTAGCTTAGTAAGGGGGGGCTAAGACTTCATCACCACATTTTTAGAAAAATGGTATTACCACCAAGCAATTGCTCTCCAACAAAACTACGATGATGCTTTGCACAACTGAGACATAGCGCAACGTCAGTTAGGACAAATTGAATGGCCGAACTCGCCTATATCTAGCATTTTGGTTGACTGTGGCGATCGGCATGATATTCTTAGCAATTAAGCGCCGCTTCCGTCGGTAATTTTCACACTCAAATCCTCATGACACAAGTAATTGGCATCGACTTAGGCGGCACCGCAATTAAACTCGGCAGATTTAGCGAAGACGGCATTTGTCACCAATCCTTAACAGTTCCCACTCCTCAACCCGCAACTCCAGAGGCCGTCTTAGCTGCCATCACCGATGCTATTTTACAACTGAATCCGGCCGAAAATTCTGTAAGTGCGATCGGCATTGGCACACCAGGCCCAGCAGACGCAGCCGGCAGAATAGCCAGAGTCGCAATTAACCTCAAAAACTGGCATAACGTCCCCCTTGCTGACTGGTTAGAAGCAAAAACTGGACTGCCAACAATATTAGCAAATGACGCGAACTGTGCCGGATTGGGAGAAGCTTGGTTAGGTGCAGGAAAGCACTTTAAAAACCTCATATTGCTCACATTAGGAACAGGAGTCGGCGGTGCAGTTATCCTGGATGGCAAACTATTTACAGGTCATCTAGGCGCGGCCGGAGAACTAGGATTAATTGCCATCAATCCCGACGGCCCGGAGTGCAACAGCGGCAATCGCGGTTCTTTAGAACAATACGTTTCCGTGCAAGCAATTCGCCGCGAAACGGGTTTGGAACCTCTAGAATTAGCAAAATTAGCTAAGTCTGGAGATGCGAAATCTTTAGAATATTGGCAAAATTACGGGCGCTATCTCGGTATCGGTTTAGCAAGTCTGATTTATGTTTTAACACCGGAAGCTATTATTATCGGCGGTGGAATTAGTGCGGGTGCAGAGTTTTTCTTGCCTGCAGTTCGAGCCGAAATTGAGCGGCGGGTGCTGCCGAGTTCTCGCGAAGATTTGCAATTATTGCTTGCCAAATTGGGCAATCAAGCAGGTATGGCAGGTGCAGCCAAATTAGCTTGGCAGCTAGCTTTAATGACTAATAACTGATGACTGATGACCAATTATCAATGATATCATGTCCGGTCGATTACATGACAAAAACTGTTCGTTCGTAGTGCGGACTTTAGTCCGCAATATAGAACGGACTAAAGTCCGCACTACGAACCAATCCGGCCATAGGTAGCGGACGGTCGTTCGCACTACGAATCCTTCTTCCTTCTTCCTTCTTCCTTCTTCCTTCTTCCTTCTTCCTTCTTCCTTCTTCCTTCTTCCTTCCTCATGGCAGAGATAGCCCAGTCGTATTTTTGATGTATTCCTGAATTTTTTGATAATCGTCTGAGTTGCCTTCTCGCATGAGAATAATATTAGTCGCGCTGTCAGGCAGAAAAAAGCTAATTAGCCTACCGTTTTGTTCGCAAGCAAAAGAGCTAATTCGACTCAAATCGATCGCAAATTCCTTGCGATCAAAATTAATTTTTATCCACGAACCTCTAGAATTGCGATCGATCGTTTTTTTGAGGTAATCGAGAACTTGCTTGTAAGCCTCATGATTGCCTTGGGGATTCAAGATGATCGGCTGACTGCTATTAGGCAGCCAAAATGTGATGCGCTTGTTATCCAGTTCGCTCGAAAAAGCACTAATAGTGTCAAGATCAATTATGTATGTATTTTTCTCATAAGTAAACTTGCTCCAGTAAGCCACAAAACCCTCCTCAAACCTGCGTTTCCTGGTATTTTAGGATAGTTTGACAATTCATACCATTTTAGATTTTAGATTTTAGACTTCGGCTAGCGCTCAGTCGAACGATTTTAAATTGAGAATAACAGATGATTGTGGGGGTTGACATCTTGCCTGCAGTTGTATTGTTTTTTGAGATTGGTATGACCCTTGAAATTACAGCTAAAAAGTTCAGTAAAAATACTGATATTTTTACTTTTTACCTTCTGCCTTCTCCCTTCTGCCTTGGGGTACTAGCCCCCCAACCCCAATGCTAGGGCGGGGGTGAGGTTTTTCTGTCGTTGAGAATGCTGCCCGATATCATGTCCGGTAGATGAAACCTCTATCAAATTCTATTGTTGGGTTGGGCGGGTGAGAGTACGATCGACTATTGGCCCTATGTGAATATTGTCTGCACTCACCCGCCCCTACAGACATTTAATATATCAAAACTAATCGATCGCACAGGATAGGAGATTAACTTCCGGCAACTTTCCCCGCTACCAAGTCCCGAGGCTCAGTTTCTAAAACATCCTGCTTTCCCTGGGTGCTAGCCGCCTGGATAAACCCCTGAAACAAGGGGTGGGGGGCACTAGGTCGAGATTGGAATTCAGGGTGAAATTGACAGGCGATGAAAAAGGGATGGTTGGGTAATTCGATCATTTCTACCAATCGGCCGTCGGGAGAGGTCCCGGAGACTGCATAACCTGATTCTAAGAAAAGATTGCGGTAGGCGTTGTTGAATTCGTACCGGTGGCGGTGCCGCTCGTAAATCACTTCTTTTTGATAAAGTTTGAAAGCGAGGGTGTCTGGGTTGACGCGACACGGATACAAACCCAGTCGCATTGTACCGCCCAAATCGACTACATCTTGCTGTTCTGGCAATAAATTAATTACCGGATTTGCCGTATTTGGGTCAAATTCAGCACTGTTGGCATCCTTCAGTTGGGCGGTGTGGCGCGCCCATTCAATCACAGCACACTGCATCCCCAAACACAATCCCAAAAAAGGTATTTTGTGCTGTTTAGCATATTCGATCGCCGCTATTTTGCCATCAACTCCCCGAATTCCAAAACCTCCCGGCACAACAATGCCGTTCATATCTTTGAGATAGTTATCGAGGTTTCCCGATTCTAAATCTTCTGAGTTAATCCAGTGCAAATTTAGGTCGCAGCCGATCGAGATTGCTGCGTGCCGCAAAGCTTCCACCACCGAAAGATAAGCATCGTTCAAGCGCACGTATTTGCCAACCAAAGCAATATCAATCTTGTGGTTGGGGCTGTAAAGCCGCTTGACTAAGGTTTCCCACTGAGTCAAATCAGGTTGCCGCTGTTCGAGTTGCAGCAAATTGATGGTTTGTTCTGCCAAACCTTCCTGTTCCATCATCAGCGGCACTTCGTAGATACTTTTAGCATCTTGAGCGGTGATGACGCATTCTTCCGACACGTTGCAGAATTCCGATAATTTTTGTTTGAGGCCCAAAGGTAAAGGCCGATCGCACCGACAGACTAGAATATCTGGTTGAATGCCGATCGACCGCAACTCCTTAACCGAGTGCTGAGTCGGTTTAGTTTTCATCTCCCCAGCCGAAGGAATCCAAGGTATCAGCGTCACGTGCATATACAAAACATTTTGTCGCCCGACATCCTTGCGAAACTGGCGAATTGCCTCCATAAACGGCAAAGATTCAATATCTCCCACCGTGCCGCCGATTTCAGTAATCACCACATCGGGGTTAGTATTTTTTGCGACTCGGTGAATGCGGTCTTTAATCTCGTTAGTGATGTGGGGAATTACCTGCACCGTACTTCCCTGATATTCGCCGCGGCGTTCCTTATTAATCACGGCTTGATAAATCGAACCGGTGGTGACGCTGTTGAGGCGTGACATGGAAGTATCGGTAAAACGCTCGTAATGCCCCAAATCCAGGTCGGTTTCCGCACCGTCTTCGGTAACAAAGACTTCTCCGTGCTGAAACGGGCTGAGAGTGCCGGGGTCAACGTTAATATAGGGGTCTAGCTTCAAAATCGAGACCGAGTAGTTTCGGGACTTCAATAAGCGGCCGAGGGAAGCAGCGACAATTCCCTTGCCGATACTGGAAACCACGCCACCGGTCACAAACACAAATTTGCTCATAAGATTTTCGACTTTAGTTTCTCAGTTAAGGTAACACTCAACTCTAAGAGCTAAAATCAAAAATTGTCCAGCAGGGCTTGAGCATTTTTCCTGTAGAGGTGGGGACGCGATGGGTTGCAGATTGGCTCGATCGGGCGTTTTGCACGGGTTTGGAGTGCGATCGCCCTAATCTGGAACCCGTGCGCGAACATTTGTAGGGCGATCGCCCTAGCACTCAAACAAACAATGCTTTTTACAAAACCCCAGATGCAGGCGATCGATCCAGAAACCGGAGATATCGGGCAGATGCAACACCGAAGTCTATAATGTAATACCATTTTTCTAAAGATATGCTATAGATGAAGTCTTAGCCCCCCCTTAGTAAGGGGGGGTTGGGGGGGGTAATATCTAGCGCTACTTTATGAAATTGGTATAAAACACAGATGCTCCCTTATTCCTGCTTTTTTCTTGCCAATTACCATACGGGTTGACTTTCTATTAAAAGTGTGGCCGCGATGGTATCTACCGGCTTTGAGAAAAAGTATCCCTGTCCGTATTCGCATTGCAGCGCTCTGAGCAAATTAAGCTGTTCGATGGTTTCGATTCCTTCAGCAATTACATCCATACCTAAATGACTGGCTAAAATTAAAATAGTCTGTACAATGGCTTCGTTGCCTTCGTCTTCAGTCATGCGACTGACAAAAGCTCGATCGATCTTTAAAGCATCAGTTGGAAAAGTGTGCAGGCGGCTCAAAGAAGAATAACCTGTGCCGAAATCGTCAATATATAATTGAACTTCTAAATTTTTCAATTGCGCGAGGGTAGCGGCTGCTGATTCGGCATTGTCCATGATTACGCCTTCAGTAATTTCTAATTTTAAGCTGCGGGGGTCTAGTTGAGTTTCCCGTAAAATTTCGCTGAGGCGATCGATTAAATCCGGCTGTTTGAATTGTTCGTTAGAAAGGTTGACGCTGACAGTCAACGGCGGATTTATGGGAAATCTTTGGTGCCACTGGTGGATCTGACGGCAAGCCGATCGCATCATCCACCAACCAATCGGTACAATCAATCTGGTTTCTTCTGCGACTAAAATAAATTCGCCGGGAGATACTAAACCGCGCACGGGGTGATACCACCGCAGCAGCGCTTCAAAACCGCAGATTTTACCGCTGGTTAGAGAGACGATGGGCTGGTAGTAAAGCCGAAATTCCCGGGAGTCGAGAGCTCGCCGCAAATCGTTTTCCAGTTGCAAAAGGGCGACGGCGCGAGTGTGCATACTTAAGTCAAAAACTTCGTGGCGAGCTTTCCCCAATCCCTTAGCGTGGTACATGGCCGCATCTGCATCTCGCAGCAGTTCTTCTGGTCGATCGTACAACATTTGGAACGGAACACGGGCAACGGGAGAGTCGGAAGACAAGGAAGAGGCAGCAGTTTCCCGATCGATATTTCCGACATTTCCAGAGTCCGACTGTTCGCTGCTTTGCGTTGGCTGCGGAGGCAAACCAGAACAAACAATGCCAATGCTAGCACTGCTAAAAACTTGATATTCGTTGAGGTAAAAAGGCTCTGCCAGTTCCGCTTGCACTCGTTCGGCAATTTGGATCGCATCTTCTGTATTTTTGATATTTTCTAACAAAATAGCGAATTCGTCGCCACCGAGACGGGCAACGGTATCTCCAAGGCGCAAACAGGTTTCCAGGCGCTGCGCGATCGCGATCAGCAAGCGATCGCCCACTAAATGCCCCAAACTGTCGTTGACAACCTTGAAGCGGTCGAGATCGATAAACAGCACCGCAAACAAAACTTCGGGACGGCGTTTTGAAAGATCGATCGCGTGTCCCAAGCGATCCATAAATAAAGCTCGGTTGGGCAAACCCGTTAGCGTATCGTGCAAAGCATCGTGTACTAACTTCTCTTCTGCTATTTTGCGGAGGGTGATATCTTCGACAGTGCCTTCGTAGTAAAGCAAATTGTCGCCAGCGTCGCGAACCGCCCGGCCGTTTTCGGAAACCCAGATGGTAGTGCCGTCAGCGCGGTAAACTTGGGACTCGAACTCCGACACACAACCGTGTTTTTCGATCGCGCGCAAAAACTCGACGCGGCGGTCGGGATCGAGGTAGAGTTGGCGATCGATATCGTGTATGTTGGCGATCAGTTCGGGGGCTGACTCGTAGCCGTAAATTCTCGCCAAAGCAGGATTAGCGCTGAGGTAGCGCCCGTCGGAGGTTGTCTGAAAAATTCCCTCGATCGCGTTTTCAAAGATGCTGCGGTATTTTTCCTCGGCTTTTTGCAGCGCTTCTTCAGCTTGCTTGCGCTCGCTGATATCCGTCAGCGTCCCGAGATAGCCGAGAACTTCCCCGCTGTTGGCAATTTCCGGGACTGCTTGCCAAAATATCCAGATTGTGCGATCGCCGTTGCAAAAGCGGTACTCTAACTTACAAGGCAACTTGTCTTTGACAGCGCCATACCACTGGCTCAAAACGCGCTGGCGGTCTTCGGGATGCAAACTTTGAGTCCAACCTTCGCCCAGTGCTTCTGAGACCGTCAGTCCCGCCATCTCCAAAAATCGCTCGTTGACGTACAAGCAATCCCCTGTAGCGTCGGCGCGGAAAATCCCGACCGGCAGTATTTTTGCCAAGGTGTAATAGCGGTATTCGCTTTCTAGCAGCGCGCTGTCAGCTACTTTAGTTTCGGTGATGTCAAACATCGCGCCTTGAAGGATGACGGATTTGCTTGCTTCATCGCGAACTGCGATCGCTCGATCGCGGAACCAGACTACTCGACCGTTGCGGGCGATCGCGCGGTATTCTGAAACCAGCGGCGCGTCGCCAAAGATATCTTCTCCCTCGCTAAATTTCTGTGTGGCGTTTTCTACCAACACGCGATCGCGGTCTTCTGGGTGAACGAGTTTCAGCCACAAATCTGGGTCGGCCTTCCATTCAGCTACAGAATAACCCAGAAAAGTCTCGATTTGCGGGCTGATGTAAAGTTTGGCAGCGCTGCGGTTGAGGGGAGAAATGTAGGTGACAGCCGGTATTTGTTCTACAAGGGCGCAGTATTTGGCTTCTACGGTGCACAGTGCTGCTTCTAGGCGCTGCCGCTCTAATTCGGCGGCGGCGCGTCCGGCAAATATGCTGAGAATTAGTTGAAATTTAGTGAGCTCTGCTTCTAGCAAAGGTCGATCGTCGAAAATACAAATAATGCCTAAAGGTTCGCCGTAAGAGTTTTTGAGCAGAACTCCGAGGAAACTGCGCGCACCTGTAACTACCGCTCTGCGGTCTTGTGGGAAGGCTTCCACCAGGCCGTCAGGACAGGAGTACATTGCCTGCTCGAACACTAGGGTTTCGGGAGTATTGGCGGTGTCGCACTCAAAATTTGGCTGCCGCTGTCCGTCGCTCCAAAAACTGAGGACTTGCAATCGATCGGGAATTGCATCACTGCGTTCGATCGACTTAATCGACTTGGCCGCAACGGCGCTGCGAACTCCGAGAGAGGCGGCTAAGTGGCGAACCAAGCCATCAAAGAATTCTGTTCCTCCCGGCGCATCAGTACCTGCTAGGATGTTCCCGAGCAAGTCTTCGTCTAATTCTGCAGCAGCGCGGACAATTTTGGTTTGGTTGCTGGCCTTCGGGCGAGATCGATTTTCCGCCATCTCTCCCTCCACACTCTGACTTAGGGTTGTGCTGGTGGAAAGCTGGCTGGGAAGTGAAGAATTCACAGTTGGGCGCTGTGGCTGGGGGAAGAATAGAGCGCGAGCAATACCTAAAACTTTACCCAAGAATCTGTCAGCGAGGGGCAACAGATTTGAGTTGGGGAAAATCAAACAGTTTTTCCAAATTTTCAATCCCGCAGATAAATCGCCGTTTAATTCTGGCGGCTGCCGTTGCTCTGCGGCGGGCGGCAGATTGGGAGGCCTTCGCTGCAATTTGAGATAAATTGCCAAAATAAAAGCTAAAGTCGCCGATAATCCCACAAGATACGAAAAAATCTCAAAGTAAAAAAATAAATCTCGATCGAACATTGATTAACACCGCTCGACAATTATAGTAGGTATCTGAAGCCAATCTATTCATTAAAAATAACTAAGTATTGTCACCAATGGTTAACGCAGACAAGGTACGATCGCAGTGAAGGCGAAAATAGAGTTAATAGCTTGTAAAAGTATAGTCATTTATTACATGACACGGGAGGCGTTGAGTCCCTCCCCTTTCGCTCTCACTTCGAGCGGATTAACCCGCCTCGGCTGAACTACGCAGCTCTCTATCCCATTACTAAAAGCATTTGGGATTGCTTTTCTCAAAATATTGTAAGACCCGTTAACATCGGCGTTAATCAATCGACCCGACGTTTTGTACAATCCTCTCTTAATTCGCGAACCACTAAATGTGACATCCAGAGCTCCAATATTTCCGTAGACAGGAATTGGATCTAAATTGAGAAAGTTCGATTTAGAAGTATAGGATTCTTCTTGCTCCATCACTTTTATTCCCATCAATTCAGCTTTGTATTTCAACATTTCAATTAGTCGAGCATGAGGTATGCTTACAAAGTTTTGATTGTTTTTTTTTCCTAAATTAATCTCGTTTTTCCATTGTGCATTTTTGCCAATTACTAGCGTCCCAATCTTTTGTGATGCCAGAAGATTGATAATCTGCCGACTGCTGTGGTGCAAGTAATTATCGACTTTTTGATGGCGACAACGAGTTAGGCGCTGAATGCGTGGTGAGGTTTGGCGATTTCCTTTTAATTGAGATTGTAGTTGTGCCTTACGCTTGTTGTAGAATTGATTGATTGATTTCAGTGGTCGCCCGTTAATCAGTACAGGGACAAATCCCGGCTGATTTGAAGTTAACGCCACTAAATTATTTAGCCCTAAATCGATACTAGCAATTGCTTCAGGGGGACTTGCCATGACGGTGGACTCCGGCTTACTTCGACTAAGCTCAGTACAGGCATTATAAATTACCTCGATTACATAGGAATCACATTTGGAAATTAGTCTAACTTGACAAATTTGTTCTTTTTTTACCTTGGTTTTAATGAAAATATTAGTACCTGAAAGCTTGATAATTCCTTTTTTTAGTTCCTTGCTACTAATTGCTTGAATTGTATAGATGAGAATATTCCGACCCTTGACTTTATCTTTATACTTCGGTAATTTCGGGCGACCAGTGAATTTATTCGGCTCAATTTTGTAAGTTTTGACTGCTTCAAAAAAAGATTTCCAATTCTTGTCCAATACCATTAATATTTGTTGACTTACCTTGGCTGGTAAGTCCTTGTATGCTTGATGATACTTCATCAAACGGTTCATTTCGTTGTAATTGATATAACCCCATCCATAGACAAAATTCTGACGAATAACGTAGTTAGCCGCGTTGTACAAATTTTTGGATTTAAAGGCTAATCTGTCAATTTCCACAAAACGATTCTCGGTGGATTTAATGATGTGTCTCTCTGCTAGTTGCATTCAGACTCTCCATTTTTTAACGAGGGCAAGAATTCTCTCAGTTGACCCTTCTGACTATATGATACTACCATTGTCTATTGATGCTTACAATCTTAATGAAGTTTTATAATACCGCTATGCAAGCGATCGTTTTTGAAACGCCCGGAAGTGCGTCCGTATTGAGGCTGCAAGATATTCCCCCCCCTACTATACAAACAGAAACTGAAGTTTTGGTGAGGTTGCGGGCGGCGGGAGTCAATCCGATAGATGTTAAGTTGCGATCGCGCGGCACTTTTTATCCAGAAAAAACTCCTCACGTTTTGGGGTGTGACGGTGCTGGAATCGTAGAGGCTGTCGGTGCTGCGGTGCAAAGTTTCCAAGTGGGAGACGAGGTTTTTTTCTGCAATGGCGGTTTGGGCGGGTTGATGGGTACGTATGCTGAGTTTGCCGTTGTAGACGAACGTTTCCTCGCCATCAAGCCTGCTACTTTAAGTTTTGTTGAGGCGGCCGCGGCACCGTTAGTTTTAATTACAGCATGGGAATCGTTGTACGATCGGGGGCGGTTGCAAGCTGGCCAAAAAGTATTGATACAAGCTGGTGCCGGCGGTGTCGGCCACGTCGCGATACAGTTGGCTTCGTTGCAAGGTGCTGAGGTTTGCACTACTGTTAGTTGCGAAGCCAAAGCCGAATTGGTACGGCAGTTGGGTGCAGATTTAGTTATTTTATACAAAAATACCGATGTTGTCGATGAGATTTTGACTTGGACTCAAGGACAAGGAGTTGACTTGGCTTTCGATACAGTAGGGGGAGAAACTTTTTACCAAACTGTTCCGGCTGTGAAGATTTATGGAGATTTGGTAACTATTTTGGAACCAGATCCGGCTTTGGGGAATATGAAAACAGCGAGGATGCGAAATCTGCGAATTAGTTTGGAATTAATGTTAACTCCGATGCTGCAAGGTTTGGCGGAGGAACAGGAACAACAGGCTCATATTTTGCAGCAGTGCGCTGGTTTGTGCGATCGTAATTTGCTCAAAATTCATGTCAGCAAAACTTTCCCGCTAGCACAAGCTGGATCGGCTCACGAACTGTTAGAAACAGGCTCGGTAACAGGTAAAATAGTGCTTGAAATTCCCGGCGATTGAGATTTCCTGCGAAGGGAATTGGCGGCGATACAAACTTGCACCCGACGACGGGAGCGGGTTGAAAACATTGTGAATTCAATCTAAATTCCGCCCTTCAAATTGAACCTCACATGAGGTTCAAAACCAGAATGCAGTTCGCTTGCTCGCGCTTCAAACCCTCAGACAATAAGTCATATCATCTCCGGTCGATCGATCGCAATAAGTAAGGTTTGTAGTGCGGACTTTAGTCCGTAATTTAGGGCGGACTAAAGTCCGCACTACGAACCGTTTGTGCTATTAATCGATCGGACATTATAGCGGTTCTCAAAAAAGTGAGGATAGCCCTATGCCCTATGCCCTATGCCCTATGCCTATGCCCTATGCCCTATGCCCTATGCCCTATGCCCTATGCCCTATGCCCTATGCCGGATAGTACCTCATATGAGAGTTCGAAAGGCTATATGTCATCCCCCAATCTAAAACCTCAAGTTTTCCATCTAAAATCGTGTAACTTACCGTCTCTACCCAAAGCTTCATCGGCCAATTCCACCATCCAGCGATTCGGCCTGGCTTGGGGTCTGGCCGCCAGCACCAAGGCCCAAGCTTCTCGTTCTTTACCCCGGCCCAACAGCGCAGCACAAACAGTCAAAGCTGCAGCAGTTGAAAGGCTGATGCCGCTGTGACAGCAGACTAGCAAATTGCCGGGGTTCGCCGACATTTTGAGGGCAAAGTCAATAATTTGGAGGACGTCATCGAGTGTAGCTAAAACCAGATCGGGGTCGTCAATGGGGGTTTCGAGGTCGTTAAACGACCGCCGCAGTCGGTTCGGGATTTTGTGAAAACTTTTGGGTTCGGGTAGGCCCGGAGTGCCGATCGAGATTAAGTATTTGAGTTGCCGTCCTGCTGCGCGATCGATAATGTATTCAGTGACTTCTGCTTCCGAAGCTATCAAAATTTTCGGCAGTTTTTCACCCAATAAATCTGCAGAAGTTGAGGATTTAGAATCTACAGTGTTTACCTCAGCGCTAACATCCGGCAAGTATTGGGCCGCCAGGGCGCGAACGTCAGCAACTTCGCGGTTTAAAGCTGCTTCCAGAGCCCAAATAGCAGCACCAGATCCAATTTGACCCAAGGATTTAACAGCTTTTTGACGCACTCCAGGGGTTTCGTCCCCCAGCAGATGCACCAAACCTGCTACGGAATCCTCTGTCGCAATTTGCCCCAAAGCAGCAGCAACTCTCCACCGGACATAGGATTCGCTGTCGCCTCGCGCGATCGCCAGTCCCGCAGCCACCATTTTTTGCAAGTTAGCATCTCCGCCTGTATTAATGTTCCCGAGGGCCACCGCCGCCCTGCCGCGCACGAAAATATCTCGATCCGAGAGCGATCGCATTACGGCCACCGCAGCCACCTCGCTGCTGATTTCCCCCAAGGCAGAAACTGCACTGCCGCGCACGTCTGAGTCGTCATGGTTGAGGGCTTGCAGCAGCCCCGCCACAGCCGTTTCCGTGCCGATTTGTCCCAAGGCCTCGGCGGCCCTCAAA
>JBBSNU010000073.1:0-12123 GCA_038260455.1 Chroococcales cyanobacterium
CGCACCGCCATTTCAGATTTTTAAATTTGTGAGCTAATTCCTTCGCCCGCTTAGATGCCGCCTCAGCTTCCTCTCTGCGTTTGACTTCTTCCTCCTCCAAACGCTTCCTTTCTGCCCTAGCTTTCGCCTCTCGCAGCGCCAACCGCCGCATCTCTCCTTTATAGACTATTCGCTGCTGTTCCTGAATTTCTTTAAGAGTTTCAATATACGGTTGAGCCCAATCTTTAGAAAACCATTCTTGAGCAAACTCCCCCTCTAATTTAAATAGCTGAGGTTCGTGGGTAAAATCAATATTTAAATAATATAAATCCGCTAAAAAAGCCGCTAATAACTTGTGAATTGTCACAATTATTTGCCGAATAATCCGCAGACTCACCTTTTCATCTTTCCCCTCCGCTTCCAACTGGTGATAAACTTCTTCCCAATTCCAAGGCTGCATCGCCACTAGAGAAACGCTCTGATTGATGATTCCCCAAAAACCGAGATGAAAATTTACTTCATAATCGCTGATATCGCTATACAATATAGCTGTCGGCACGGGAGATAAAACAGTCTGCAACCGCTCCACATCAATATCAGAAATCGCCTTTTTGAAATAGTCTCCGTAAAACTGAACCGGACAAGATTCTCCGTGCTGGGGGTAGTGCTGGTTTAAAAAAGATCTCAACTTAGCCGGCAGCTCGATATTTAGATTGTGACGAAACGAATCCGGGCAATCTTGGCTAATTTTGGCGGGAGCAACCAACAGCAGCAATCGGTGCTGTTGCTGCTGCAAAATCTGTTCGGTTTCCTGCCGGCTCAAATTAGAAAACCAGTTGTCTTTGTCCCACAGAGTTTGAATTTCGCTCAGTTTAACTCGAATTGCTTCTGATTGAAACTCCCGCATTAACTCGCGACAAAGCCGGCTAATTGACCGCTTATCTCTCAATTCTTGTGCCTTAATTCGATTGGCGCGTTCTTCCTTTACCCATTCTTCTTCTATGCTGGCGATCGCGATTAATTCTTGTTCTCGGCTGTGTTGTCGCTGCAAATATTTAACTTGTGCTTTAATCCAGCGGGGGTCTTTTTTGATTTGCTGGTTCAAAGCCGAAGAAGCAGCCGAAGGCTCAATTTCTGCATAGCGTTCGCTAACAGCGCTTGCTCCCAATCTTTCTCCCAATTCGCTGGCTACAGGCTTCAACAGTTCAATTATGGTGTCTGAGACGGGGCGGGGTAAGGACATATCAGTTAAAACTTAAGGGCGATCGCGCGAGTCAGGCAGAGCCGCCCGGGACTCTTGCCGCGATCGCGCTTATTTGGGCGAGGAGCCAGCGTATCCGTAAGGCGTATCGTGCAGGCTTAGCACCTTGACTCAAGCATCGTATTTATACGCTTTACATTTTACCGCGAATCTAGTTCAAAACCACGGAGGGTAAGACTTGAGGATTAGTCGATCGATCCCGAGCCCCCCAATTCATTTTTTTTGTTGCTATTTTTACTGGCGCCTGTTTATAATCGTACTTCATAACTATAATTACGGTATTCCGACCTAATAACCGTAGTTTCTGTAGAGGAACAAATATAATGAGCCAGCGGCAACACCTAACTAAACAATTTCACCGATCGCAAGAGCCACCAGCAGGCAAAAATCGATCGTTGACTTCACTCAAAAGATTCCTGTCCCTATTTTTAGTAGGAATAACTTTAAGTCTGGCCGTTGTATCCTGCCAGCAGGGAACCCCCAGCAACCCCGCAAGTCCCGGCGCTGGTGCTAGCCCAGCAGCCAACAAAGGCAACATAGAACTAACCCTCGTTTCCTTCGCCGTCACCAAAGCCGCCCACGAAGCGATAATTCCCAAATTTGTTGAACAGTGGCAAAAAGAAAAAGGGCAAACCGTCAGCTTCAACCAAAGCTACGGCGCTTCCGGTTCCCAAACCCGAGCCGTAATTGACGGATTAGAAGCCGACATCGTACACCTAGCCCTCGCCCTCGACACCGCCAAAATCGAGAAAGCCGGACTCATTGCGCCCGGGTGGGAAAAAGAAGTGCCCAACGAAGGCATCGTCAGCAAATCCGTAGCCGGAATCGTCACCCGCGAAGGCAATCCCAAAAACATCAAAAATTGGGAAGACTTAGCCAAAGACGGAGTGAAATTGATTACCGCCGATCCCAAAACATCAGGCGTTGCTCGCTGGAATTTCCTAGCACTTTGGGGCTCGGTGGTCAAAACCGGAGGAGACGAAACCAAAGCATTAGATTTTACCAGCAAAGTATACAAAAATGTTCCCATTTTAACTAGAGATGCCCGCGAAGCCAGCGACGTATTTTTCAAACAAGGTCAAGGCGATGCCTTAATTAACTACGAAAACGAGATTATTCTGGCATCTCAAAAAGGCGAAAAACCGAGTTATATTATTCCCGACGTGAATGTGTCGATCGACAATCCGATCGCCGTCGTCGATAAAAACGTGGACAAACACGGCACCCGCGAAGTCGCCGAAGCATTCGTCAAGTTTCTGTACACCCCAGAAGCCCAGCGAGAATTTGCCAAAACAGGTTTTCGCCCAGTAGATGCGACGGTAGCCAAAGAACCAGAATTTGCCCAAAAATATCCCCCCGTCAAAACCCTATTTACAGCTCAAGACTTAGGAGGTTGGGGAGAAATTCAGAAGCAATTCTTTGATGACGGAGCCGCTTTTGACAAAATCCAAGGTTCAATTCAACGCTAATTCTCCAAACGGTTCGTAGTGAGGACTTCAGTCCTCTCCAAACGGTTCGTAGTGAGGACTTTAGTCCTCCCCAAAATATTAGCTTTTTAAGGACTAAAGTCCTTACTACAAACGAAGAAATACTCAAACCCAAATGGCAGTATCATCTCCAGCAACCAACCCTCAATCTGCGATCGCCAACATCAAAAGAGCGATCGGCAAAATCACCCTACCTTGGGGAATCACCATAGGCTACCTCAGCCTAATGCTATTTCTGCCAGTCACAGCACTGCTGCTAAAAGCCAGCACAGCAAACCCCAGTGAATTTTGGAAAATTGCCACAAGCCCGATCGCCCTTTCCGCCTACGATGTCACATTCTTTACCGCATTAATTGCCGCATTAATTAACGGAGTATTCGGCACATTAATTGCCTGGGTATTAGTCCGCTACGACTTTCCCTTAAAGCGGATTGTCGATGCAGCAGTCGATTTACCCTTTGCACTCCCGACATCAGTTGCAGGTTTAACCCTCGCCACAGTTTACAGCAATAACGGCTGGATCGGCGCATTGTTTGCACCCTTCGGAATCAAGATATCATTCACTCGCTTAGGCGTAGGCGTAGCAATGATATTTATTTCCTTACCCTTCATCGTGCGGACTGTACAGCCAGTTTTACACGAAATGGAAAAAGACATCGAAGAAGCAGCTTGGTGCTTGGGTGCTTCTCAATTTCAAACATTCTGGCGAGTAGTTTTACCAGCGCTGTTTCCGTCAATTTTAACCGGAGTTGCCCTCGGATTTTCGCGAGCTGTGGGCGAGTACGGTTCTACTGTAATAGTAGCTTCTAATATACCGTTTCAAGATTTAATCGCACCGGTATTAATTTTCCAGCGGTTAGAGCAGTACGACTATGCAGGAGCCACAGTAATCGGCACTGTCATGTTAGGTATTTCCCTGACAATGTTATTCGCTATAAATTTCTTACAATCATGGAGAAGACGCTATGACGGCTAATCTGAATTTATCGAAAGAGTACAACTTTCCACCTGGTGGTTCAGCTCGAAAAAACGAAAAAGCTTGGGTAAAACCAACTTTGATCGGAATTGCGATCGCCTATCTAGGACTCATCTTATTTATTCCGGCTCTCAACGTTTTTTACCAAGCTTTCAAAAAGGGAGTAGAGCCGTTTTTGAGCAACTTAACCTCACCAGATTTTCTGTCAGCAGCACAACTTACCCTGATGATTGCCTTGATAGTTGTCCCTATAAATACGGTATTCGGTTTGTGTGCAGCTTGGGTAATCGGCCGCCACAAATTTCCAGGACGCACACTCTTAATCAGCATTTTAGACGTACCATTTGCCGTATCTCCCGTAGTAGCAGGTTTAATGATTGTATTACTTTACGGTCGGCTGGGATGGTTCGGCCCGTGGCTGGAAACTGCCGGGATTCAGATTATTTTTGCCTTTCCAGGAATGGTACTAGCAACTGCTTTTGTCACTCTACCTTTTGTCGCCCGCGAAGTAATTCCTGTTTTGGAAGAAGTGGGAACCGATCAAGAAGAAGCGGCAAAAACTTTGGGAGCAAATGATTGGCAAATTTTCTGGAATGTCACGCTGCCGAATATTCGTTGGGGCTTGCTTTACGGAGTAATTTTGACCAATGCTAGAGCTATGGGAGAATTTGGAGCCGTCTCTGTGGTGTCGGGAAATATTGCTAAAAAAACCCAAACTTTGCCTTTATTTGTAGAGGAGGCTTACAAGCAGTATGCGACGCAATCGGCTTTTTCTGCTGCGGTAGTTCTCGGTTTGTTAGCAGTTGTAACTCTCGTGCTTAAGGAGATTTTGGAAAGGAAAACTAGCATTAAGGAGGTTGACTGTTGACTGTTGACTGTTCACTGTTGACTGTTGACTGTTGACTGTTGACTGTTCACTGTTGGGTGTTGGGTGTTGTTCCTCAACCCAACCTACATTTAAGTAAATATTAGGAGGCCCAAATGTTAGATCAGAATAGTAGCGAATCTGAATTTGAATCGATCGACAACTTTCACCAAACTCAACAATCAGACATCCCGCAAACTGAGCCAGGAGACAGCAGGCCTACTCAAACTCGCATTCGCATTCGCGTTCCTAAAGAATACCATCAGGAACCTGTCATCTCTAACCTGATTTCGCAATACGGTTTGACGGTGAATTTTAATGCGGCTTTATTGGGTGTCAAAACTTCCGATGATGGTTGGTTTGATTTGGAACTTAAAGGTACAAGTCAACAGATTGAAAGTGCTCTGATTTATCTCAACGATTTAGATGTGGAAATCTGGAGCAATTCCAATCATCCCGATGAAGAAACTTGGTAAAGGTTTGTGGGAGCATCTGTGTTTTGCAAAAAGTATTTTTTAACAGTGCGAGCGTCCCCGCTCGCTTGCTTATATATGAGCTCTTCGAGCGGGGACAGCGCTACAAATGCTTGCGTACAGTTCGATCGCGCATCCAGATCATTCAGCCGCAAAAAATTCCGGGTAACATCACTTTACAGCTAATCAGCGTGACTGATGAATCTTGACCAACAAATATCGATCGCCCTCAATTAACTATTAGATTGACAAGTTTCATCAAATCTGGTATGCTTTCCATCTCTGGAAAATACAAAAATAGCACGCAACTCTTTTCAAAGATTTTTGTGACAGCCGGAACAATATCCCCCTTTAAAACTTCTAAACAATCAAACTAAGTCATTTATGCTGGTAAAGCATAAAAAAAAGTTTTTGTCAATATTTTTTTGATTGATAAAAATTAAGGGCGATCCTGTTAGTTGGCGCAGTCCCCGTAGAGGCGGGCTTCGCCAACGATCGGCACCGACGCCGGAAAAAGATCGATCGCTGCTGTGCTGGGTTTGTGCTATGAATTTGATGTGTGCGTGTACCAGAGGAATTTAATCGTGGAATTTTATAAAGAACCGAAACACCAGATAGTTTTTGCAGATTCACAAGTTACAGATTGGGCCAGCTTAACAGAAACTGTAAATCCAGATACAGAAGTTATTATTCTTAAGGGCGATCGGGACGGCATCGAGCAAATCGCTGAAACACTCAAACACCGGAAAAACATTGCAGCCGTCCACATTTTGTCTCACGGCGCAGCAGCCAGCTTGCAACTGGGAACCACTGAACTCAATCTCAGCAATATTGAAAGCTACCGCAATTATTTAGAAACATGGTTTGCTTTGCCAGCGGCCTCCGCAAACTCGAACTCTGCAACTACAGCTAAACCCGAAATTCTGCTTTACGGTTGCAACGTCGCCGCCACAGAAGCCGGTGTGGCTTTCGTGCAAAGGCTGAGCCAGCTAACAAAAGCAAATATTGCCGCTTCGGATAATTTGACCGGCAGTGCAGCCCTCGGTGGAGACTGGGTGTTGGAAGTGACTACGGGGAAGATAGAGACTTCTGTGGCATTTTCCCAAGAGGCGAGAGAGGCTTATAGTGGGGTGCTTGCTGACTTAAACCAAAGTGCTGGCGACTTTGGCGGACTGATAAATGCCATCAATGTTGCCAACATCAACGCTGGGGTTGACACAATTACCCTGACTGCGGATATCACCCTCACGGGGCTGCTGCCAAAAATTAGTGACAACACCAATATCATTGGCGGAGGTTTTGCCATCAGGGGCGCTAATAATTTCCGCGCCTTCGTAGTTGATAGCGGTGCAAACCCAGTCAACATCTCCAACCTCACCATTGATTCTGCAAGAGCATTAGGTGGCAACGCACCAGTTGGTGGTGGTGGTGGCGCAGGGGGTTTAGGCGGTGCACTTTTTATAAATACTGGCAGTGTAATTGTTGACAGAGTGACTTTCTCGAACAACCAGGCGATCGGCGGTAACGGTACTCTTGGCAGCGGTGGCGTTGGTGGCAACAGCGACTTAAACACTGGTGTTCCTGGTGGCACTCCTGGTGCGGCCGGGATGGGTGGTCCTGGTGGCACTCCTGGTGGCGGCACTGGTGGCATTGGTGGCACCGCTGGTAATGGTAGCCCTGGCTTCCCTGGTGGCACTGGTGGCATTGGTGGCACTGGTGGTACTGGTGGTGCTCCTGCTGGTAATGGCGGGCCTGGCAGTGCTGGTGGGATTGGCGGTGGCGGAATCTTCGGCGGTGGTGGTGGTGGCGGTGGTGCTGGCGGTGCTGGCGGTGCTCCTGATCCTGGTGGTGCTGTTGGTGCTCCTGGCCTGGGCGGTGCTGGTGGTGTTGGCGGTGTTGGCGGCGGTGGCGGTGCTGGCGGGGCTGGCGGTGCTGGCGGTGTTGGCGGTGCTGGTGGCTTGGGTGGTGGCGGTGGTGCAGGTAGCACTGGTGGTGCTGCTGGTGCTGCTGGTGGCGGTGCTGGTAGCACTACCGCAGGTGGTGGCGGTGCTGGTTTGGGTGGTGCGATTTTTGTCGGTGGCGGCAGCTTGACCTTGACAAACAGCACTTTATATAGCAACAGAGTTACGGGTGGAAATGCTGGTGATGCTACCGCAGGTGCGGGTACAGCCGCAGGCGGTGCAATTTTCGTTAACTTAGGTGCAGCAGCTACGCTGACTAACAACACGATCGCCTATAACTCTGCTACAGCGGCTACTATTGGCACACCGGCTAGTCTGATTGCTAGATCCGGAGGAATTGACAACGGTGGTACTGTCACGGTCAGGAATACGATCGTCGCTGGCAACACTGCTGCTACCAACACCGATGTTACAGGGGCATTCACAGGGAACAACAACCTGATTGGACTCCTCACGGGGAGTACAGGTTTTGCGGCTACTGAGCAATTAGCAGTTCCTATCACAAGTGTATTAGCACCAGCCGCCGCTGCCGGACTCAACGGCGCAACAGCAGGGCCTTTGACCCTTGCCTTAGTTGACAATAGCCCTGTAACTACCAGCAGCAACCCTGCCATTGGTGGAGGCGACCCAGCCATAGCGGCAGTGGGCCTTACTACTTTCGACCAACGGGGCACAGGTTTCCCTCGCAAAATTGACAATACTCTCGTTGCAAAACCCAATATTGACATCGGTGCTTACGAGTACGGGCCAGTTGTTCAGGGTCAGAAATTCAACGATCTCAACGGCGACATCCTTAAAGCTGCGACAGATCCAGGTTTAGGCGGATGGACTATTACCGCAGGAACTAAGACTGCTGTTAGCTCTGCGGTTCCTGCAACTTTGGGTCAATACACCCTCACCGATACTAAGGCAAACACTGCGATCGCCGAAACGTTACAACCAGGTTGGGTACAGACTTTAGCGCCAACAGTGACCACTGGTACTGCTGATGTCTCTAACGCCGACTTCGGCAACTTCCAGTTGATGACCATCAGCGGTTTGAAATTTGACGATAAAAACGGCAACGGCACTCAAGATCCTGGAGATCTGGCAGTAACTACTCCCGTTACGATTAATTTACTCAACGCCGTCACTGGGGCAACGGTAAGTAGTACGACCACTGATGCGACTGGTAATTACACTTTCCCAAACCTGCCACCCCTGGCTGGAGGTGCTGCCTACCGCGTCCGAGAAGTCGTGCCGACAGGCTTCACAAAAACCTCAACCGATCCCGCCGACATCCCCTCCCAAAGCGGTGCAACGATAAATAATGCTACCGTTGCGGGCCTCAACTTCGGTAACTTCCAAAACATCACTGTCAGCGGCACCAAATTCACCGACCTCACAAGCGACGGCTTCTCTGCCGACGATACGCCCCTCGACGGCACTACCATTCGTTTGTTCAAAGATACTAACGATAACAGCACTTTAGATACCGGCGACCAAGAAATCGCCAGTCAAGTTACTGGTACAGCGCCTGCAGCTCCCGGCACTTATAGTTTTACCGATGTCGGCAGCGGTCGGCACTTTGTGAGAGAAGATGTACCGACAGGCTTCTCACAAACCGCCGGGCCGGTGAGTTATACAATTAACCCCGTTAGCAATACGCCGATCGCAGGTCAAAACTTCGGCAACTTCCAGTTCGGCAAAATCGGCGGGATCAAATTTAACGACCTCAACAAAAATGGCGTGCAAGATGCGCCAGCAGAAGAACCCCTAGGAGGCTGGACAATTTACTTGGATGCCAACGACAACGGCGTGCAAGACCAAGTACCAGCAGAAACTGGCACCAACGCCGCCGTTACCGATGTCACCGGTAAGTACGAGTTCACCAACTTAGCAGCGGGCACTTATACAGTGCGGGAAGTTGCACAAACCGGCTGGACGCAAACTGTGCCGCCCGCCGACGCAGCCACGCCTACCCTTTCCGGGGCATTTAAGATCGCAGTCACCAGCGGCACCGACTCCCAAAACAACAATTTCGGCAACTTCAAGCCGAACACGATTAGCGGGCTCAAATTCAACGATCTCAACAACAATGGCATCCAAGATTTGCCAGCAGAAACAGGACTGCCCAACTGGCAAATATTCCTCGATACTGACGGCAACGACACTCTGGACACCGCAGAACCGAACACCCTCACCGATGCCACCGGCAACTACAAATTCCTCGATTTGTCAGCAGGCACCTACAAGGTGCGGGAAGTCTCGCAGGATACTTGGACGCAAACTACCCCGAACCCGGCCGACATCACTGTCGTCAGCGGTCAAGACATCGCTAATATCAACTTCGGCAACTTCCGATCGAGCACCATCAGCGGTCAAAAATTCAATGATGCCAACAACAACGGCCTTAAGGATGCCGGAGAACTGGGGCTGCAAAACTGGCAAATATTCCTCGACAGTATCAATCCCGATGGCATATTTGAGCAGGGCGAACCGACTACCATCACTGATGCCCTGGGCAACTACACTCTCAAAGACATACCAGCAGGCACTTTCCAGGTAAGGGAAGTACCGCAAACCGGCTGGACGCAGACGACGCCTAACCCCGACCCGATTACGGTGGCCGGTGGAGAGGCGATCGCGGGCATTGACTTCGGCAACTTCCTGCCGGAACCGGGCACGATCCGAGGTCTGAAGTTCCAAGACACCAACAACAATGGCATTCAGGAAGCCGGAGAACCGGGTTTACCCAATTTCCAAATTGAGTTAACCAAGGTCGTACCTCCAACCCCAGGAGCTCCTGCTGCGCCTGCTGTTGCTACTACCACCGACAACAGCGGCAACTACTTGTTCGCGAACCTAACGCCGGGAACCTACAGCGTCCGGGAAGTCAACCAAACTGGTTTCACTCAAAGCACGCCCAACCCCGCCGACATCACGCTGACTTCGGGCGCTATTGTCAGCGGCATCAACTTCGGGAACTTCCCGACGCCGACGCCGACACCGACACCGACGCCGACGCCGACTCCTGTACCTTTACCAACGCCGATCCCGACACCGACGCCTGCACCTGTACCGACACCGACACCGGCACCTGTACCGACGCCGGCACCTGTACCGACACCAGCGCCGGCACCTGTACCGACACCAGTGCCGACACCAACGCCGACACCTGCACCTGAACCGACACCGACGCCTTCACCTGTACCGACAGATTTGGTTTGCCCTGATGACTTCCCCAGGAACCCTATTCCTAATCTGTCCGGCAGTCCTTCTGGGGGTAATATCATCAACGGCCCTAACGGCGACGATACGATCGTCGGTACTGCCAACAGTGACTCGATCTTCGGATTGGGCGGCAGCGATTTGATTTTTGGCCAACAGGGCGGCGACTACATCAATGGCAATACGGGCAACGATACTGTCTACGGTGGCATCGATAACGACACTCTCTTTGGCGGTAAAGGCTTTGACCTGATTTTTGGCGATCGCTCGAATGATACGATTTACGGCAATCGCGGCAACGACTCGCTCAGCGGCGACGAAGGCAATGACGTATTGTACGGTGGCAAAGCCGACGATGTAATGTTGGGAGGCGCTGGCGACGACGTGCTGTTTGGCGATGAGGGTAATGACACTCTCTGCGGCAACGACGGTAACAATACCTTAATTGGCGGCAGCGGCGATGATTTGCTCTTTGGAGGCACCGGCGATGACTTGCTCTTTGGAGGTCTTGGCAGTGATACCATCGTCGGCGGCTCTGGCAGCAATGGTTTTATCTTGGGAGAGGGCGCGGGAATTGACACTATTATCAACTTCAACGCAGGAGTTGATTCACTGGTGTTGGTGGGAGGCTTGGACTTCAATCAACTGTCAATTACCGAAACTAATGGCTCAAGTGCGATCGGGCTTGCTAACAGCGACCAGATTTTAGCTGTAGTGGCGGGCGTGCTGCCGGTTCAATTATCGACGAGCAGTTTTAGCTTGCTGGTTTAGTCCGCAGTCCTCAGCAGGCATGGGTTTCAACTTAACGTCAAACGTAGTGCCGGTCTTCTGTCTGGCGATTAGGCCTTCGATCCCCCCTAGCCCCCCTTAAGAAGGGGGGGACAGGATTTTTCTCAAAGTCCCCCTTCTTAAGGGGGATTTAGGGGGATCGACGCTCGGGGGTAAACGAGAGATACAAAGGTTTTCGGGGTTAAGTTGACACCAATGCTATAGACCTCTTGCAAAAATAGTTGGGACGTTGCTCTGAGCATCGTCCGAAAATTTAATTAAAAGGACTTTGCAACAGGTGAGAGTAGGGAAACGAAATTCCGTTCCCATTCTGCGTTCAAATTTGTTCCAGATACTCCAGCAAGTCAGCCATTTCTTGCGGACTCGGCTGAAACTGCGGCATTGGTGGAGTTCGCCCGCTGGTGACTTGGCGGATCAGCTCGAATTGGGATTTGCGATCGGAAACTCGCTGCAAGTTGGGCCCGACTTGAGTATCTCCAGCGGATATGTGACACCCGGCACAGTTCATTTGAAAGATGGCTGAACCCTGAAACTGGTCGCCTGTAAGGGACAGTACGCTTCTGACGTAGGGATCGGCGAATTGAAACTGACGAATTGTCAGACTCGCCAATATGATGGCAAGCAACACCGCGATCGCAAATATGGCAAGTAGCTCGATCGGGTTCTTAATTTCATTTTTGGCAAGTTGGTGATTCAAAGGAGTTCAATTTAAAAATAGTATCTACAAGAAAATTTACTTCTCATAACATAGCTTAATCCTTCCCAGCGGGGAGATCAAGCCTTGAGAAGGCTTGAAAGGCGTTTTTGCGAAAATTCATCTGTATAAGTGCTGGTAATATTAAAAATAGGTTGTTAAATCTTAACGTTAAGGAGCTCTCATGGTAGAACCGCTACTTTCAGGTATTGTTCTGGGTCTAATCTTTGTTACTCTGTCGGGGCTGTTTTTTGCTGCATATCAGCAGTACAAGCGCGGCGATCAGTTGGGTATCAACAAGTAGAAGGGCCTATAGTCCCTCGGTGAGGCGAGGGGGAGAGGGGGAGAGGGGGAGATTGGGAGATTGGGAGAGGGGGAGATTGGGAGAGGGGGAGATTGGGAGAGGGGGAGAGGGGGAGAGGGGGAGA
>JBBSNU010000074.1:0-12057 GCA_038260455.1 Chroococcales cyanobacterium
ATTCGACGAGATTGATGGAGAGATGCTAGCTGAGATAGGCAACACCCAAGAAGTTAAAAAGCATCCTGCTGTATTCTAGAACAGTTCGGCACAAATAAACAGAGTATTAAACATCAAAGACTTTACCCTGATATGTCCACTTAAAAGGTTTTTCCATTGTTTGATTAAAGTAGTTAATAAAATTGAGTATTCTATTTTTCAGATCGTACTGACTGGTGAAACTTGCTCGGAGTTGAGTAATTTCCGTACCAAAATGCTGAACCAAATTTCTATTTGATTAAGCCACGAAGAATGTTTGGGTGTGTAATGGAAAACAATTTGATGTGTTGGGTCACTTAAAAAAAAGCGCGGGATTTCATCGATTTAAGTATGCCGCTTTTCCCCTTAATACCAAGGTCGATATCTAAACCTTCTTTTTCTGCGACCAAACGCACCAGTGATTCAGATTGGTGAGTATTCAGACAATCCATAATCAGATGCCATTTTTGGGCATCGGGGTCAGTTTCAATGATCTGACGAATATTGAGTAGAAAATCGGATTCGGTTCTCGAATCTCCGCAAGTTGGTTCGATAATCTTACCATTCGCAATGTTGAAATTAGCTATCAGGGTCTGCGTACCATGACGAATATATTCAAACTCTCTTCTGGCCACTTTACCTGGTCTCATTGGCAAGTCTTTTTCGAGACGTTCAATAGCTTGAATTCCTGTCATTTCATCAACCGATATAGTGTACTCTCCTTGCTGAGCGCGTTCAATTGCAGTCAGATATAACTCGGTAATATCTTTGACTTTTTCATCAAATTCTTCATCCACAGGGGGAGGTTAACCAGTAGCGCGAGGCGTGTGGTTTAAGTTCTGCTTCTTCTAATAATCTGCCAACATGGCGGACGGATATACTTTCCATAATGCCTTGTTTCATGATTTCCTCCGCCAGTTCTCTCGCAGTCCAATGACTTATTGGTCGTCCATAATCGGACGGTGAGGAACAAGCCAGTGCAAATAACTCGGTTACTTGTGCCATGCTAAATTTTGCTGGTGCGCCAACACGCTCTCGATCTTGTAATCTTTGCAAAATCGATAAGTCTTTTCCCTCGCTCTCCAACCATCGGTTTCGCCATAAAGTAGCCATCTGCCGGTTAATGTCTAGGCTTCGGGCTATTTCACGATGGTTTTGACCATCTGATGCCATGAGAATGATTTTGGCTCGTAGCACTAGCTGTTGGGGCGTTTTGTGTTTGTCGATCAACTTCTGAAGTTCATGACGCTCGCCATCGCTTAAATTTAATATTTTAGGCATTAATAAGGCCATATCTGACTCCTCGATCGCCCACCTACACGGGTATAAGCTAACTATGTTATTCTACCACAAATATAGTCTGTGTACTTACGCCGAACTGTACTAGTTTGTTGTTGCCGGCGCTGATTGGGGGAAGGAAAATCTACAGCCTCCAGTCTGGCGCTGACAATTGTTGCTGATTTTTTGGTAGTGCTGCGATCGACATGGCATTTGAATTGTGACGGATTAAACTAATGAAGTATCCTAAAAGAACATAGGTAGCCTGTGGTTAACGCCGATTTTCCCAAACAAATCACCGCGCCAGTCTTGAGTTTGACATTGTGCGCGATCGCTGCCAACGGTATTGTGGCCGGATTTCCCGTCAAGGCTGCAGCGCAAGTGCGGTTGCAGCCCGGATTCGTCACAGCACAATCAGGGTTCTCAGGACGATCGGTCGAAAGCTACAAACTCGGCGGTGGCGATCGTATTTTAGTAGAAATACTCGAAGTACCAGACCTCACGCGCAACTACGAAATCCTTTCCGACGGTTCAGTCAACCTGCCGCTGATCGGTCTGGTGTCCGTTCGAGGCCGCACCTTAGTCGAAGCCACCAACATCATCCGCAACGCCTACCTGCGCGTCCTCAAAGACCCAGTAGTCACAGTCAGCCTCGTCGCGGCCCGCCCGCTCAACGTCGGCGTCATCGGAGAAGTCACCAGGCCGGGAAATTTCACCATCACCCTGACTTCAGGCCCGGGGGTTGCACCCAGCGTGCAGTACCCCACAGTCACTCAAGCGATCCGACTCGCAGAAGGCGTTACGGGTGTCGCCGACATCCGCAACATCCGCGTCCGCCGCCCGCAACCAGACGGCCCGGATCGAGTGCTCAACGTCAACCTATGGAAGTTCTTGCAAGAAGGAGACATCTCTCAGGACATCATTTTGCAAGACAGAGACACGATCGTGATTCCCACAGTCGCCAACTTCAACCAAGCAGAAGCCCGCCAATTTGCGATCGCCAACTTTTCGCCACCGCCAGAAAAACCTCGATCGATCTCGATCGTCGGCCAAGTCACCAGACCGGGGGCTTACGTAGTCATAGGCGGCAACACCACAAGCGACCTCAGCCGCGAAGGATTTCCCACCGTCATCCGAGCCATTCAGCTAGCCGGCGGCATCACCTCCGAGGCGGACATCCGGCAAATCCAAGTCCGCCGCCTCACCAGAAAAGGCGAACAAATTATCCCAGTCAACCTGTGGCAGTTCCTAGAGTCCGGCGACGCCAGCCAAGATACCATCTTGCAGCAGGGAGACACGATCGTCGTTCCCAAAGCCGCGATCGTCAACCCAGCAGAAGCTGGCGTGCTGGCTAACACTAACTTTGCTCCCCCCGGCATTAACATTTTCGTAGTAGGAGAAGTCACAACATCCCTCGATCCGTTGAGGCTTCCAGCTAATGCCACCCTGAATCAAGCTTTAATTTCCAGAGGATTTTTTGGTTATGGCAATACCAGAGCTCAAAGGAAGACAGTTGAGCTAGTCCGCCTCAATCAGGACGGTACAGCTACTAAACGGACGATCGAAGTCGATTTAACTCAAGGAATTAACGAAGAAATCAACCCGCAACTGCGTAACAACGACATGATTATCGTATCTCGCAGCGGTCTCGTGAAGTTCGTAGACCGCATGAACAATATCATCGGGCCTGTCGGGCCTGCTACGGGAGTGTTAAATTTCTTAGCCATTTTGCGATCGTTATTCAGGTAAGAACGCCCGGGGTGAGGCGGATAATTCCTGGCAAAGGCTAGAATAAACTAAATAATAAGATTGGACAGTCGCGGCCAGCCAGCTTCAAAAATATCAACCCCAAAAATATCAACCTCAAAAATACCTAGGCTGAATATGGATAGCAGACAAGATTACCAACCCTTCACGCCCAAATCTAATGGCAAACTGCCTGACTTTTCGGCTCAGAACTACAGAGATACCTTCGTCCAGGAGACAGAGGAAGAAAAGCTAGACTTGTCCTGGCTTGCGGGAGTCCTGCGCCGCCGCCTCCCAGTCATGGCTGCCGCCACCATTGCTTTGAGCGCCCTCGCCGGAACAGCGATCGTGATCACTTCTAAAAATATCACAATCGACTATGAAGGCTCCTTTTCCCTGTTAGTAGAACCAGCCACCGCTGAAGGTTTGCTATCCAAACAATTAGACAACACCGTAGCTGCCGACTTAGCAAAAATTAATATAGAAGGAATTAGCTTAGTAGACTACGAAACCCAAATTAGGATTTTACGCAGTCCCAAAATGATGAACCCAGTGGTGAAGGAGTTGCGAACTTGGTATCCCCAGATGACCTATAGCCTACTCATGTCTAAACTGTCAATCAGCCGCATCAGTTACGCAAAAGATGGCAAACAGCAAGGCACAAAAATTTTAGAAGTTCGCTACAAAGATTCAGAGCCAAAAAAAATTTACGCCGTATTGGATAAAGTTTCTAAAGCTTATCTAGAATACAGCTTGCAGCAGCGCCTGACGGGCATCAATCAAGGCATTAAATTTATAGATATGGAGATGCCCAAGCTCCGAGAAAGAGTCGAAGTTCTGCAACTACAAGTCCAAAGACTGAGGCAGCAAAGCAACTTGTTTGACCCCCAACTAGAGGGAAAATCTCTGTCAGAACAAGTTCAAAGCATTCGAGGCCAGCAAGTAGAAATCAGAGTACAGCTAAAAGGGATGCGTAACCTCTACCAAAGCTACGAACAATTACTCAAAGAAAATAATCCCCAGGGGTTGCTGATGACCCAAGGACAAGCTTACGCTGGACTGTTAGGTCAAATCCAGAAAATAGACTCGGATTTGTCACTAAAATTAGCTCAGTACAGAGAAGACAGTTTGCCAGTTTTAGCACTGCGAAAAAGTCGGGAACAACTGATTTTAACCGCGAATCTACAAGCAAGAGAAGTGGTGATGGGAAATTTAGAGACCCAAATCAAAGAATTTGAAGCGCGCGATCGCGAAATGACTGCTTTGCAAAAGGATCTCAACCAAAAAAATTCTAATTTTTCAGTTACAACGCGGCAATACGACAATTTACAGCGGGAACTGCAAGTAGTTACTAAGAGTTTTTCAGACTTTTTGGCAAAACGAGAAGCTTTGCGGATTGATGCAGCTCAGCAGCAAATACCTTGGGTACTGATCAATCCTCCAGAAATTCCGCTAGACAAATTCGGCAAGTTTGTCACAGCTACCGTCAAACAAACCAAGAAACAGTTAGCGCTGGCGGTAATTTTAAGCGGTCTGCTGGGGATAGCAGTCGGCTTGCTAGTAGAGGTGCTAAATAATGTTTTCCACACTCCAGAATCGCTGAGAACAGCCACAAGATTGCCGGTGCTAGGGGTGATTCCGTTTACCAAAAAAGTCAAGCGCCGACCAAGTGCCCGACCTAGGAAACTCACATCGGCTCGATCGAGCTCGAAGTCAAAAGTCGAAGTTGTTCAACCTGTCGAAGTTACACCGACTGCTGCGATGCTGGGAGCCAAAAGCATTTTTAGCGACTTCGACTATCAATTTTTAGAAGCATTTCGATCGCTCTACACGAACATTCACTTGCTCAGTACAGGTAGGACATTTCGATCGCTCTTAGTCGCCTCAGCAGCAGCCGGAGACGGCAAATCTACAGTAGCTTTGCACCTGGCGGCCACAGCAGCAGCAGTCGGACAGCGAGTATTGTTAGTAGATGCAGATTTGCGCTGCCCGCAACTGCACGCTAGGCTAGGACTGCCAAACGTGCGCGGCCTCGGCGATGCCATCTCCACAGATCTCAGCCTCAACGACGCGATTGTGCGAGCGCCCAACCAAGAAAATTTGTTCGTACTCACAGCAGGTCAAATTCCTTCAGATCCGATCAAGCTGCTTTCTTCCAAAAAAATGCAGTATCTGATGGAGCAATTTCAAGCATTTTTTGACTTAGTGATTTATGACAGCCCGCCACTATCAGGCTTAGCAGACGCCCACTTGATCGCGGCTCACACCGACGCTACGATTATGGTCGTGCAAATGGCTAAAACAGACCGATCGCAAGTTAGCAAAGTTTTAGAAGAATTAAAATTTTCTGGAGCTTCTGTCTTGGGAGTGGTGGCTAACGGCTGCAAAGACTCGAATCACAGCTACCGGCAGCGCCCGGTGGGTATAGAGACTATCTACGATCAAAAGCTCTCGGCTTTAGGTACAAAAAATCAAAATTAGACAAATTTTGCTCCTGGTGGCTGCCGCCCGCCGCCGTCCCTCGGCCGGAAACGCACCACCAAGCAGCACCTTGATTTTTTCACAAAGGTACAATTTGAGAAAGAAAATGATAGACTAACGGACATAGCCTCGCGTGTCAACCGAGATTGCGCGGATATTTGAGATTTCGCGATGATTCTTGAGAAAATGATTGGGAAATCAGCAAACGTGGGTAAACTACATCTAGCAGAGCGCAATCTCGATCGGCAACAGACACCTTTGAAGGCGAACGTTAATGCAAACGTTAATGTGAACGTTTCAACCCAGAAACTTGGTAGGGATTTTTCTATGAGTACAGTTATGGTTGTTGATGATAGCGTCACTCTGCGGGAGATGATCGCCGACTTGCTCAAAGGTAGGGGACTCAACGTCACGGTAGCTAGTGATGGTGTAGAAGCTCTAGAGCAAATCAAAGCCAACCGCCCGGATTTAGTCGTTCTGGATATCGTGATGCCCCGGATGAACGGCTACGAAGTCTGTCGCCGGCTCAAAAGCGACCCAAAAACTCAGAATTTGCCTGTGGTAATGTGTTCGAGCAAAAGCGAAGAGTTCGATCGCTACTGGGGAATGAAACAAGGAGCCGACGCTTACATTGCCAAGCCATTTCACCCTCAAGAATTGGTGGGAACTATTAAGCAACTGCTGCGTGGTTGAGATTGAGGAATAGGGACAGAAAAAAATGTTTTGAGTGCTGCCGATTTCTGATCCTGCAGCCTCTCTAAACTATTCGATTGACAATAGTCCAAACATCCCCGTCCGATCGCACGTAGGGAACAGAAATACTCTTAAAACCCGTAATAAAAGGCTTGTAATAAACCTGCCAATAGCTGGGGCTAATTTGGTCGGCGATCGCTTTAAGTCCCTTCACTTCCGCCGCCAGTTCCCCCGCCAGTTCGTTAATCCGTTCCGCGTGTCCGCGAGCGAGCTCTCTTCCTTCTTCAACTTGCTGCTCCATCGGACTAATTCTTTGCAAGTTTACCGACTGCTGCTGTTTTTGATTCAGTTGAACAGACAAAGCTGCGATCGCGTCATCTATCCCCTTGACTTCTGCCGAGACTTCTGCTGTTTCCCTCGCGTGACGGCGGTAAGCATCGGCGATGGCTTGAGGCGAATCACCTGCGGGGACAGCAGCGCCAATGCTGATCTGCTGGCGTTCCCGGCGCAAAGCTTCGATTTGAGAGCGAATTGCCTCTATGTCTGTCTGAAGTTTGTCCACTTAATTACCGCGTGGTTTTTGGATATTTTAGCATATTAACACAAACCAATCAGTCGATCGCCATTTTATGACTGGTTTGTAGTGAGGACTTTAGTCCTTCCGAATGCGGACTGAAGTCCTCACTACGAACCAACTTTATGACTGGTTTGTAGTGAGGACTTTAGTCCTTCCGAATGCGGACTAAAGTCCTCACTACAAACATAATTACTGATGATTAATTGAGTTATTTTAATTGACGATCGCTTGCAGCTTCAAACTGACGATCGCCTCCACCAAGACATCGGGTTACACGGGTTTAGCCAGATGCCGATCGAAACCAGCAGCAACAGCCCTCGCGCGGTCTTCATCCCTAGCATAAGCCGTCAGGGCGAGCGCCCCCAATTTCCCTCCTTTGACCTACAATTTTTCGTAGCTAGCAAAGCTTGATTCGCCATTTTTTGCTGCATGGCTTTTGGTGCTGTAAATCGCGGCGCAAAAAAAGGAGTTTTTACCTATTGACTTAACTTGAATTTGGGAGTATATTATTATGTAATAGGAGTGGTAGCTTCAATTTTAAAATTTTCACTATTTCCATTATCTAAAATATACCTTATAAAGTCAACTGTGTCAAGCTTTTTACCCAAAAAAAAGGCGATTTTTAATTATTTTTTGAAAAAATAATTTTTCGAAGGGGAGAAATTGGTAGGGAAGCGAACCGCAGATAAACGCAGAGAAACGCGGATAATTTTTAGCGGTAGTTTTCGGGTGCGTCGCTACCCTAAAAGTCGATTTTTTTAAGGATTTTTAATGGCGGCGCACCCTAGGACTACTGCTGCATGACTTTTGATAAATGGTATGGCATCAAATCCGCTGGTATCGGAATCATAGTCTGTTTGAGAACTAGACGATCGCACTGCACGGAGAAAATGATGATTTTGAGTGCAGTGTCCGAACAAGATAATTAGGCAATAACAGCGGCTTTCATTGTCAAAATGCGATCGATCGCATCCTCAACTACTTTATCTGGAGTCGAAGCACCAGAAGTAACGCCCACCACAATATTACCATCAGGCAGCCAATTTTGGGTGACGACCAAATCTCTCCCTAAAGGCTTGTGTTCGATGCGATTTCCCGGTAAGATGCGCTCGGCAGAATCAATGTGATAAGAAGGAAGAGTTTTGTCGATCGCAATTTCCTGCAAGTGAGTAGTATTAGAAGAATTAAAACCGCCAATCACCAGCATCAAATCCAACTTTTCCTCAACCAAACTCAACATAGCATCTTGCCGTTCCTGAGTCGCATCGCAGATAGTATTAAAACTCAGAAAATGTTCGTTAAGATTGGACGGCCCAAACTTCCGCAGCATAGTCTTTTCAAACAACTTGCCAATATTCTCAGTTTCAGTTTTGAGCATAGTAGTTTGGTTGGCAACCCCTACCCTCTCCAAATCTACATCCGGGTCAAAACCAGCAGAACAAGCCTTGCTAAACTTAGCCAAAAACTCAGCGCGATCGCCCCCGTGCAAGATATAATTGCTGACATATTCAGCTTCGGCCCAGTTCAAGACAATCAAATACTTATCAGCAAAAGAACTGGTAGCAACAGTTTCCTCGTGCTTGTACTGACCGTGAATAATCGAAGTATAATCTTTCTTCTTGTGCTTCTCAACAGTATTCCAAACCTTAGAAACCCAAGGACAAGTAGTATCAACAATCTTGCAGCCCTTATCGTTAAGCAACTGCATTTCTTGGACGCTCGCCCCAAAAGCCGGTAAAATTACCACATCGCCGCTACCGACAACCGAAAAATCTTTCTGTCCTTTTTCAACAGCAATAAAACCAACCTCCATATCGCGCAAATGCTGATTGACAGAAGGATTGTGAATAATCTCATTAGTAATCCAAATCCGTTGGGAGGGGAAATGCTGGCGAGCCTCGTAAGCAATAGCCACAGCGCGTTCCACCCCCCAGCAAAAGCCAAAAGCCTCAGCCAGCCGGATGGTGACAGTGCCGCGCTGGAGCCTGTAATTATTGTCGCGAATTTGCTGGATCAGGCTGCTTTGATAAGCCGTCTGCATCACGCCAGCTACCTCAGCTTCGTGTCCGAAACCCTTACGGTGGTAGTTTTCAGACTGTTGGAGCGATCGTTTAAAAGCTTTAGTATCCATGCGGTATCCAGTTCAAATCTAGGTGAATTACCTTTGATTTTAGAAGGCCTGGGCGCGATCGGGATTATTTGCTTCAGTAGGGAACGGGGTTATGCTGTTTATATTTTCAATGAGAGGGCAGAAAGAATGAACCGCGAAGACGCAAAGGACGCGAAGGAAGAAGAAAGAAGAATGAGACAGTTGGACGAACAGGTGGAACAATTGGCTTATAGAGCGATTGGGGCCGCCATTGAAGTGCATCGGCTGTTGGGCCCAGGATTTTTAGAATCAGTGTATCAGGAATCCTTAGAAGTTGAATTTGGGATACGGGGGATACCTTGTGAGCCTAAAAAGCCAGTAGCAATCAACTACAAAAGTCATCGAGTCGGGGAAGGTCAACTAGACTTTCTGGTTGGCGATATCCTAATTGTCGAACTAAAAGCTGTCGAAAAGCTAGCCCCCATCAACGACGCCCAAGTTATCTCCTATCTCAAAATGACAAAAAAAACCCTAGGCCTTCTCATCAACTTCAACGTTCCGATCCTCAAAGAAGGCATCAAACGAATAATTCTCTCATCTTAACCCTTCTTCCTTTCCTTCCTTCGCGCTCTTCGCGTCTTCGCGGTTCGTTAAAAAAAATAAAAAAAAGCGCCAGCAAAATCCTGACCACAGTCCGAATCAAGAACGAATGAACCGCGAAGACGCGAAGAACACGAAGGAAGAAGAAAGAAGAATGAGACAGTAGGGTTATAGATTGATTGAGGTCGCGACTGATATCCAACGCATCATTCTCTCCTCTTAACTCTTCTTCCTCCTCTTCCTTCGCGCTCTTTGCGCCTTCGCGGTTCGTTAAAAAAAAGCGTAGAGACGCAGATAACTGCATCTCTACACGATCGAACTTACCCTGAAAAATCAGCTTCCCATCTTCTTCGGCGCAAAAGGAGAACCCGATTCAAACGAACTGAAACCGCCGGCAAAATCCTCACCGTAAGCTTCTTCCCCATGCTGGCCGATATCCAAACCTTGGTCTTCAGCAGATAACGGCACTCGCAGTTCCATAAACTGCCCCAAAATTTTCAAGATCACAAAAGTGCCGACACCCGCAAACAGGTAAGTAGCTAGAACGCCTACAAACTGGGTTCCGATTTGCCCCGGATTCCCGGCAAACAGCCCGTCATTTCCGGCAGCGTTCACCGCTTTAGTGGCAAATACGCCCGTCAGAATTACGCCCACAGTTCCGCCGACGCCGTGAACCGGGAAGGTATCCAAAGAGTCGTCAAATCCCAGCTTAGCGCGCCAGCTAATGGCAAAGAAGCAGCACACCGAAGTGATCGATCCGATCAACAGCGCTCCCACTGGCAGCACGAATCCAGCCGCAGGTGTGATGCCCACCAATCCCGCTAGGAAACCGCTAGCAATTCCCACTGCTGTCGGTTTGCCTCTGAGTACCCATTCCACAATTGTCCAAGTTAAACCGCCGGCTGCTGTTGAAATCATGGTGGTGACAAAAGCCACTGTTGCTAAAGAACCAGAAGCCAAAGCACTACCACCGTTGAAGCCAAACCAGCCGAACCACAGCAGCCCAATTCCCAACAAGACGTAGGGTACGTTGTGGGGGGTGTGGGGCTTGTTCAAGTGGTCTTTGCGAGGCCCGATTACCCAAGCTGCGACAACGGCAGAAACGCCGGAACTGATGTGCACGACTGTGCCACCGGCAAAGTCTAGAGCTCCGATCGCCCCCAGCCAGCCTCTACCCCAAACCCAGTGGGCTAAAGGTGAGTAGATGAAGGTTGACCACAGCAGCACGAACCAGAAATAGGTTTTAAATGTTACCCGTTCGACGATCGCCCCGGAAATCAAGGCTGGAGTGATGATGGCGAACATCATCTGGTAAACCATGAACACTTGGTGGGGTATTGTCGGTGCGTAGCCGATCGGATCTGGTTTGTCTGCGACGACGTTGTTTAAGAACATCCAGTCGAGGCCGCCAATGAAGCTTTCGATCCCTTTACCAAAGCCTTCGGCGGCTGGAGTGGAAACGTCAAAAGCCAAACTGTAGCCCCACAGCGTCCAGGTGACTCCGATCAGTCCCATCATGACTAAGCTCATCATCATGGTGTTGAGGACGTTGCGCGATCGCACCAGTCCTCCGTAGAAAAACGCTAGCCCTGGTGTCATTAACAACACCAGTGCTGAGGAGATCAACATCCATGCCGTATCGCCGTTGTCAGTAGGATTGGCCACCACTGCCACCGCAGCAGGAGCAGCATCTTGAGCTAAGGCATTGTCCATCAGCGGCCCGCTTAGCAGCCAAAGCACGATGATGCCGAGTGTGAAACTTTTTTTGAACACGTTATTTTTACCTTCTAATACTCAGCAGCATTTTTTAGGGAAGACCGAGCCGATGTTAGATGCGAGGATTTTAGATGCAATAGTTATTTGGTTTTAAGTCCCTGTTTTAGCGGAACCAATCTTCAATAGATATTTCCCTAGTTCTCAATCGCCCGACTTCACATAACCGGACAGAATCTAAATTGGTCAACTATCAATCTCATAGCCTATGCCTTTTGGATTGCACCATTTGTATAAAGTATTATTCTGTATCAACGTATACTATATTTTTAAATATCAGATTTTTTAAATCTATTCCCCGGTACTTGACATAATTGGTGGAAGCGGATGCGGGGACAGGGGAAGAGGGCTATAAAGGCTTCGCGATCGGGTAAAGAGGGGGAGTGTTCGGGAGAATATGACTTCATCCTTCATCTTTCTCACTGATGAATGATGACTATTGACTGATGACTGATGACTATTGACTAATAACGTTCGCTCGGGAGGGACAGCACTAATGACTAATGACTGATGACTGATGACTGATGACTAATGACTACTGACTACTGACTACTGACTACTGACTACTGACTACTGACTGATGACTGATGACTGATGACTGATGACTGATGACTAATGACTAATGACTAATGACTACTGACGGAGAGGGCGGGTTTTGCCATTTTTTTAGTCATTTGTATCATATATCCTTAGCTAAACCCGCCCCTTGTATCTTGAAAGAGACAGGCGATCGAACCGTAGACCGCAGGCTATCAAACCGCAGACACGGTTGTAATCAAACCGCAGACACGGTTGTAATCAA
>JBBSNU010000075.1:0-12006 GCA_038260455.1 Chroococcales cyanobacterium
GCGAGGGGTTTAGAAAATAAATAACCCTGTCCAAATTCACAACCGAGTTGTTGGAGCCACTGAAGTTGCTGAGTTGTTTCAATTCCTTCGGCAATGACGGTAAGTTCGAGTTGATTACTCAGAGTAATAATAGTGTTCACAACTTGATAGTTGCGATTTTCTGCTTGGAGCTGATTGACAAAAGAGCGATCGATTTTGAGGTTATCCACTGGAAAACGGTGCAGATAACCCAGGGAAGAATATCCCGTGCCGAAATCATCAATGCTGATCTGAATTTGGCGCGATCGCAATTGTTCAGTTAGCGCGATCGCCATCTGAGCATTTTCTATAATTGCGCTTTCGGTAATTTCCAGTTTGATGTTAGCAGGATTAACCGCAGTTTCTCCCAACACCCGATCGACATCAGCCAAAAGGGTTGGGGAAGAAAATTGCCGCACAGAAAGGTTCACGCTCATAGTTAACTCTGTCCACCCCCGTTGCTCCCATATCCGAAGTTGCTGACACGCCTGCTTCAACACTACCATTCCTACTGGCACAATCAGCCCTGTTTGCTCCATGCAGGGGATAAATTCTCCTGGTGAAACCATGCCCCGATCGGGATTTTGCCAGCGTACCAGTGCTTCAAATCCGACCACCTTTTGGGTTTGTAGATTGACAATTGGCTGGTAGTAGATGACAAACTCTTGATGTTCCAGTGCTCGCTGTAAATCATTTTCCAAGGTCAGCCGGTTTAGCATTGCCAAAGACATCTGGCAATCAAAAATTTGATAGCAGCCTTTCCCAGAAAGTTTAGCTTTATACATTGCTGTATCGGCATCTTGTAAGGGTTCTTCCGGTTGTTTATAAACACTACTACCTAGAGCAATGCCCATACAAGCAGTCATAAAGATTTCACAATCTGCAACTAGAAACGATGCGTCAAATCCCCGTAAAACAGCTTCAATAAATAGTTCAAGATCGATCGCACCATCAATGTTATAAAGCAAAAAGCAAAACTCATCCTCACCCATACGTGCTAACACATCGCCAGGGCGTAGATGATGCTGTAACCGTTCTGTCATGGCGAGTAGCAATTGATTGCCGACGGCATAACCAAAGGAACCATTCACCAATTTAAACTGATCGCAGTCTAGATAAACCACCGCAAATGATAATTCCCCAGCTTGTAAAACCTCAGCCAATTTTTGAAGCAAGAAAGTTCGACTGGGTAATGCTGTGAGTGCATCCTGAAGAATCATGGTTTGCAATTGGGCGGTTCGTTGTTGCACGGTTGCTTCTAATTGAGCATTGAAGCTTACTAATTGCTGATATTGCCCATGAATGCGTAACATCGATCGCACCCTTGCTTTTAATTCTAAGTGATTGATAGGTTTGCTGATAAAGTCATCCGCCCCTGCCGCGAAACATCTGGCGAGATCCGTTTTGGTTGTCAAGGCTGTCACCATAATTATAGGCACTGATTCCCATTGCGGCATAGCTTTAATGCGTTTACAGACTTCTATGCCGTCTATCCCTGGCATCATTACATCGAGCAAAATGACATCTGGCTTAAAAAGGTCTAAGGAAGCGATCGCATCTTGACCATTGGAAGCGTAGTATAACTTGTAGCCAAGATTGGGCAAAAGGGTTTCAATCACGTCAAAGTTATCGGGTTCGTCGTCAACGACTAGAACAGAAGGGTTATTCATAAACCAATGTACGTAATGAAGGGTCTGAAGATATTGTATGCACTCTTTTATATTATTATAACTATAGCAATCCTCATTGATTTTCTAGGTATACAAAACTTGAAACCCTTGCTATACAAAGAGTCTAATAATACAAGAGGTCGTTATATCTTGAGACTCAGATCGGATTGCTATATCAAACTTAGGATAGTAGGTGGGCGATCGCCGCAAACAAGTGATATTTATCTTACCCATATATAATTTAAGCTCGCGCTCGTTCTACAAATTATAGTTTTAGGAATTGGTAGAAAAAAGTTTTCAAACTCTCGAAGGGCAAAGCATTCGGGACTAAAACACTGTTTTTTAGGGGGAATTTATCGCCCGAATGCTGAACCCCTACACCAAATTTATAGTTTGAAAACACGCCCTAGCAAGAAAACCCCTATTTAGAACCAAATACCTTTGTTTAGGGAGCTAAAAGTTGTTGAATAGAGGATACTAATTGCTTCAACTTAACAGGTTTCGTAAGATAATCATTAGCTCCAGCGGCAAGACAACGATCGCGATCGCCAGTCATAGCTAAAGCAGTTAGGGCAATAATCGGCACATTGACTAAGTTTGGATCACGGCGAATGTGCTCCATAGCTTCTAATCCATCCATCCCCGGCATTTGAATATCCATCAGAATTATATTGGGGTTTTTAGACTTGGCTTGGGCGATCGCCTCTTCTCCATTCTTAGCCAAAACAATACGATAGCCTTTAGCTTTCAGGTAGCTCGTAACCGTACTAATATTAGCTTCGTTGTCTTCTGCCAACAAAATTAAAGGAGATGCTTCCTCTTCTGGTTGGGGGGACTCGATGGGAGACTCCGCCTGGGATTTCAAATTAGAAGCAGATAAGTTAGGAGAAGATAGGTTAGGAGAAGATAGTTCACAAGCAACGCCGGGAAGGTCAATCGTGAAGCAACTTCCCAATCCTACTTGACTCGTTAACCCCACTTGTCCGCCATGAAGTTCGACAATGCGTTTCACTAAGGCTAAACCCAAGCCAGTACCCGCATATTGACGATTTAAGGCGCTATCGATTTGGATAAAAGGCTGAAACAATTTGTTAATATTTTCTGGGGCAATACCGATGCCCGTATCGATGACAGCAATTCTTAGATAGTCTTTGAGTTCTAACCCCTCTTCCTGGGGTTTGAGAGCTAGTTCGTGCTCGAAGGGAGTCTGGTATAGCCTCACCTTGGTGCTCCCTTGGAGATCGTGCGGGACTAGAACCGTTGCCCGCTTTTGACGAGTGACTTCTAGGGTAATCCGTCCCCCTTCTGGGGTGAATTTGACAGCATTGTTGAGCAGATTGATCAAGACTTGGCGGATGCGCCGTTCATCAATTAAGAAGTCTGGCAAATTTAAGGGAATTTTAATCTCTAGCTGGAGGCGTTTTTGCAGGGCTTGTTGTTTGATAAATGCCAGACTGGATTGACACAGACGATTGATTGAAACTGTTGTAAAATCCAACTCCATTTGACCGGATTCAATTTTGGCGACATCCAAAATGTCGTTGATTAACTCTAGTAAGTGAGAGCCACTGCGCTCGATGGTTTGTAAAGCCTTAATTTGTGCTTCGTTAACTATGCCAAAGACTGCCTCTTGTAGCCCCTCAGTCATACCCAGAATGGCGTTAAGGGGGGTGCGGAGTTCGTGACTCATGTTGGCGAGAAATTCGTCTTTAAGGCGGGTAGCACGGGCAAGTTCCTCGTTAAAAACTGCCAATTGTTGATTGCGCTCAGTGACTTGCTGCTGCGCTTGTTGTCGTTCAGTGAGTTCTTGCTGCAACTGCTCAAATAGGCTAGCTTGCTGAATGGCGATCGCCAACTGGTTAGCAATTTGTTGCAGCAGTTGCGCTTCAGACTCTTGCCATACTCGTTTTTCTCGACAGGCATGGATGACTAAAACCCCCCAGAGCTTATTGCTTTGGTCTGGGGCAACCCATCTGTGGGGTTCACTGCCTCGCAGTTCTTGCAGGATAGGCGCAACGATTTTGGACTGAATTTGACCTTCAATGCAGTATTCTACTAGGCAATCACTCGATATATCAGTCATCACATCAGGGACAATGCGCGGCTTACCCTGCCAGTAGCATTCTAAGATTTCTTGAGACCAAACTTCATTATCCCACTGGCGATCCTTGAGAGTGGGGAACTGACTAGATACAGATTCCTTAACAATTTGACTTCTGCCATTGCCAAATAGCCGGAACACGATGACGCGATCGCCTCCCAAGATTTCTTTGACTTGCTGCGTCACAGTCACCAAAATTTGGTTAATATCCAATGATTGGCGAATTTGCTGGACGATCACTCCCAAAGCTCGCTGCCGTTGCAGTTGTAAAGCGATTGCCTCTTCTGTTTGCTTGCGGATGACCAGTTCCGATTGCACCTGTTCGTAGAGATTAGCTTGCTGAATCGCGATCGCTAACTGGTTGGCAGTTTGTTTGAGTAAATTGATTTCCCAGTTTTCCCACTGGCGTGGAAGATCGCATTGATGGACAATTAACAATCCCCAGAGTGTGTGATTCTGAACAATTGGAACTACGAGTTTAGCTCTGACATGAATTTCTGATAGGAATTGAATCAGACAGGGTAAAACTGGCTGGTTTTCATCTTCGCGATCGCTGAGGGCATACACTCTTCCTTGGATATAGCGCTCATAATTCTCTTCTGGGAAAACCTCTTGAGGAAAGAGGATATCCAGAATTTTGGGCCATTTGGGCAACACAGATTCAGCAATGGCAGCCCCCGTTCCTCCAGGAAAAACCCGATAAACCAGCGCTCGGTCTGATTGTAAGACCTGACGGATTTCCTCAACAGTGGTATTGAGAACTTCGTCTAGATTCAGAGACGATCGCACCCGTTGAGTAATCGATCCCAGCAAACGTTCCTGTTTTGCCTGTTGTTGCAATCTCAATTCGGTTTGTTTGCGATCGCTAATATCGCGGCATACACAAATCAACAATCCATCTTCTGTAAGAGTCAGAGATAGACCTTCAGTAAAAATCGAGCCATCTTTACGGGTAGCGATTGCTTCTCCCTCCCAAGCGCGATCGCGCCCCAGCACTGGAAAAATTTCCTGCTCAAACCGTTCTAACTCCTCTAGGAAATACACACCTCTCCAGTTTTTGCCTACCAGTTCTTCGGGATATTCGTAACCAAATAGTTCTAAATGAGCTTGATTCAAGTAGAGGTAGGTGTCTCCTTGCATAATTGCAATGCCATCGATCGCTGCCTCAATTGCCGCTAGTTGCTGCGTCATTGCCTGCTCGGTTTCTTTGCGATCGGTAATGTCTTGAATCAAGATTAGTAAGTGTGTCAGTCCGTCATTGCTTGATAGGACAGAGGTAGAAATGGCGACAGTTCGTTTGTGCCCATCTTGACGCTGGATTTCCCTTTCTTGAGCGATCTGATTTTCCCCTTGCCACATCTGTCCCAAACGGGCGATCGCTTGTTCTCGATCCCTTGAATCGGGGTATAAACTTTGATACCACCCCAGACGGTTAATATCTTCTAAGGTGTAGCCTGTAATCGCTTGCATTTGCCGATTCCAGACTGTGAAGCGGATAAAAGGAAACTCCTCAACTTCATGGAAAACACACAAACCTTCTGCCATGTTTTCTACAATTTGTTGACGGAAAGTATTTTCCTGCTGGAGAGTTGCTTGAGCCAATTTGCGGGCGGTAATGTCGAAGCGAATTGCTAGATACTGAAAAGGCCGCCTTTGTTCGTCCAGAAAGGGGACGATGGTGCTGGCAACCCAGTACAGACTACCATTCTTCGTCCGATTGCAAATTTCACCGCGCCAAATCTGACCGCTGGCAAGGGTGCGCCACACCTCTTGGAAAAAAGCGGGGGGATGGTAGCCAGAGTTTACTAGGCTATGGGTTTGACCGATGAGTTCATTGCGGGAGTAGCCAGAGATTTCGCAGAAGCGATCATTAGCGTAGTTAATGACCCCTTGAGCATCAGTGATGGCGACAATCGCGGAATGATCGAGGGCGAGTTTGAAAGCGGAAAGTTCTTGAATTAACTGCTGTCGTTCGGCTTCAGCCTGTTTGCGATCGCTAATATCAAAGTTGAGCCCAATCATGCTCTGGGGATTGCCTTGGGCATCTCGCACCACCACTCCATTGGCTTTAAGAAAGTGGATACTACCATCGGGATGCACGAACCGATACTCGGTATCGAATTCTGCCTCTCCTAAGACGGCTTGGTGGAGCAATGTTTCGGTGGAGATGCGATCGTCGGGATGTATCCCGTTTGCCCAAATTTCGTAGGCTATAGGGGAATCAGATTGTTTCGTGAAGCCAAACAGTTCGTATATCCGCTCATCCCCAAGGATGGTGTTCTGTTCAATGTCCCATTCCCAAGAACCGATCGCCCCAGATTTGAGGGACAATGCGAGGCGATCTGATAGTTTTTGTAGTTCGGCTTCAGCTCGTTTGCGCTCAGTAATATCTTGGGCGATGCCTAAAAAGCCCATAATTTGCTGATTGACATCCTTGAGGGGGGTGATGGATAGCAACACAGGAAAGCGAGAGCCATCTTTGCGGATATAGCTCCACTCTTCTTCGCTAACAAGACCTTGGCGTGCTTTGGCAACAAGTACCTCAAAGCCGGGAGGCACATATTGCCCCAGTTCGGCACAGAGGGAGGCTGCTCGGTCAATTACCTCCCTGGCATCATGAATGAGTGCAGGTGTGACAATGCCTACCATTTCTGCGGCACTATAACCCAGCATCCCTTCGGCTGCGGCATTAAGGGTTTGGATGATGCCAGTTTGGTCAGTGGAGATGATCGAGTAATCGGCACCATCAAGGATGGCCCGTTGCAGGTTGTTGACTTGCCAAAGCTCTTGGGTGCGTTCTGCGATTTTGGCTTCTAGTTCTTGATTGAGTTGCTGGAGTTGTTGTTCGGCTTGTTTGCGATCGCTAATATCTGTCACCGTGCCTACATAGCCGACTACTTGCCCATCTGAATCTAGTTCAGAAACTGACTGCCCATAGACCCATGTCACCCCACCGTCGGGACGTTGAAAGCGGTATTCGAGTTGGAAGGGACGATTTTCTTCGATAGATTGCTGCCATTCGGTGGCGATCGCGACGCGATCGTCGGGGTGTAGCCCTTCTCGCCATCCGTCTCCGAAGGCGGTTGTTGGGGTGAGTCCGCTGATCTCACACCAGCGATCGTTAACATAAATGCAGTTACCGACAGCATCGGTGCGAAAAATCCCCACTGGAGACGCTTCAACCAGGGTGGCGTAGCGTCCTTCGCTCTCTTGCAATTGGGTTTCAGTTCGCTTGCGATCGCTAATATCTGTCACCGTGCCTACATAGCCGACTACTTGCCCATCTGCATCTAGTTCGGCAACACACTGCCCATACACCCAGATCACTGTACCGTCGGGATGTTGAAAGCGATATTCGAGCTGAAAAGGGTGGTTCTCTTGCACCAATTGCTCCCATTCCGCTGTTACCCAGTCGCGATCGTCGGGATGTAGCCCTTGTTGCCATCGCTTCCCAATAGTGGCTTCTGGGGTGAGTCCGCTGATCTGACAGTAGCGATCGTTGATATAGGTGAACTTGCCCGCAGTGTCGGTGCGAAAAATCCCCACGGGAGCTGCTGTCACTAGGGTGGCGTAGCGTTCTTCGCTCTCTAGCAATAGGACTTCAACTTTCCGTCGTTTGGTCAGTTCGTTCTGTAACCGTTGGTGGGTGGTGGCTTGCTGGAGGGCGATCGCCACTTGCAGGGATACTTGCCGTATGAGTTCGATCTCATCGGTTGTCCAAGTATGTGGCACGGCTCGATAACTGGCGAGCATTAAACCCCACAATTGCTCCTCGACTACGATCGGTACCATCAGTTTGGCGCGAATCTCAAACCCCACTAAGAGTTCCTGATGGCACTGGGTCATCGCTTCGTTGTAGATGTCATCTATGATGCGAATTTTGCCATTGCGATAAGGTTCTAGCCATTCTGCGCTAATACAAGGATCGTGTGCTTCGGTATTCAACACCGATCGCCCAGTACCGGTAATCGCTTCGGCGATCACTGTGCCGCTAAAGTCAGGACGAAACCGGTAAATGATCACGCGATCGCACCCAAGGAGCGATCGAATTTCTCGCACTGTGGTGTCGAGGATCTCTTGCAAATTCAGGGACGATCGGATGTGATCGGCGATCGTATTTAGGAGTCGCTCTTGCTTTGCTTTTGTTTCTAGAGCAACTGTGCGGGCTTGAACCTGTTGCTCTAGCTCAACGTTGCGATTTTCTAGTAGTGCCACCTTTTCCGCCTCTAGGCGCACCACCTTGGAGTCTAAAACCTCCACCAGTTTGTATAGTTCTAGGGGGTTAAGGGCTTGTAGCAAACTGGTTTGGGTGACAATGCCCAATAGTTCTCCCTGCTCCCCCGTCACCGCCAACCGACGGATCAAGCGCTGAGCCATGATCTGCTGCACATTCCAGAGCGAATCCTCTGGCTTGACTGCAAAAATCGGTGTACTCATCACCGCCTCTGCTGTGCAGTTGTCCAGGTTCAATCCCAAGGCTTGAAACTGCACCATGTCCCGCTCGGTGACAATCCCCAGGGGAATTTGCAGGGGTTCTGTGGAGCTGCTACCCTGTTCTACAATCATTACGGAACTGATGCGATGGTTTGCCATCTGTTGGGCGATCGCCCGCAGGTAACAATCGGGTGTAGCAACAATCACCTCACTGGTCATCACCTCCGCCACCATACGCAACCGCAGCAGGTCGATCGGTCGAGAGGTTTGGCGCAGACTTTCGTGAGTCACTAGGCCCACTAGGCGATCGTGTTCATCCAGCATCGGCAAATGGCGAATGTGGTGCTGCTGGAGCAGATTAATGGCAAAAAACAAATCGGTGAAGTCTGACTCGCGCAAAGTGACAACGGGATGTGCCATCACCTGCTGCATGACTAGGCGATCGAGGGGCTGCTGCTGGGCAATCAGGCGTACTACGTCCCGCTCGGTCAAAATACCAAGTATTCGCTCGTTTTCTACTACCAACACGCAGCTTGACCGTACCTCTAGGTGGAGTTCATCTAGTTGACTATCGGCGGTTTTAGTGGTAGCACAGAGCGATCGCACCCCGCTCATTAGGGCGATCGCTGACCTTACTGTTGTATCGGGCGAGACAATCAAGGGCTCGCGGGCGATCGCCGACTTCAGTTCTAGCGGGGTCAGAGCTGTGGCGTGAGTCAACATGGGTTTATAGGGGTTTTATTGTTCATCTTACATTCCGCACCCTGTACTGTGACCATCGGTTTTTTCGGAATTGTCGACAAATTTATTATACCTTTTTATATCAATACTCCGGACAGTTTTGGAATAAAGAGGCGAGCGACCATCCACAAAAAAGTCAGTGGAATTTGAATCCAAAAGGCAGAAAAAAAGACACTATTTAATTTGAGTTTAAAAAAACCGAGCTTAACAGACTGCAATCATGAATATTATTGAATCGATCCTACCACAAATGTCAGGGGTTGAGTCTTGCCACAAAAAAAGTTTATGGTGATTTTATTTTCCACCATTTGACTTGTTTATGGTAAAGTGAATTTTACCAATCTGAGACGTTACAGCTCATTGAGTGAAAAAACCTATCGCCGCCACTTTTTGAAAAACTTTGATTTTACCGAATTTCATAAATACTTGATCGAGAAAGCCTTGAATCATTAGCGAACAATTATTGCTGTAATCGATTGTTCTTTTACTAAAAAAAAGTGGCAAGAAAACTGAAGGCAAAGCTAGCTTTTATAATGGTGTAGCTGGCAGACCTGAAGAGGGATTAGAAATTTCTGTAATTTCTCTTGTCGAAGTTGAAACTCATTTGTCTTATAGTGTAAGTGTACAACAAACTCCGGGAGCGTCCTCCCACAGAACTACAAAAAAATCCCCTAACTGCTAGAACGAAAAAAAATCAAAAAAACAAAGTAAAAAAAAGGTGTATGAAAGCTTAACGCCTGTGATAACAAGAGTTGACGACTATGCCCAACATTTGAAAAAAACTCGTTCTTTATTGCCATAATCTGTACGTTACTTGGTAGCTGACGGTTATTATTACCGCCCTAATTTCTGGGATGCTGTACGGGATACAGATTTAAATTTGATTAGTAAATTAAGGGTTGATGCCAACTTAAATTACATCTATACAGGTGAAAGAAATAAACTGGGTGCTCAGGAGAAAATATGATGGTAAGGTTGACTGCAATAATTTGAAAAAATTAACTTTTATCAAAGAAGTTAAGCCGGGAGTCAAGCTTTATTCATTAGTAGTAGGGAGTTGTTGTTTAAAATGTGAAGTACGATTAGCTGTGATTTCTGAACTTCAACCCAACGGTAAAATCAAAAATATTTTATTATTTAGTACCGCTATTAATCTCCCAGCCGAGCAAATACTTGAGTATTATCAGGCGCGTTTCCAGATAGAGTTCATTTTTCGCGATCCCAAACAATTTACGGATTTATCCTACGGTCAATGTCGTAGTCGTCAACGGCTTGATTTTCATTGTAACTCCTGTTTAATTGCTTTAAATTTGGCTAAATATGAAGCTTATAATCGTCATTCATCTCCAGGGATTTTCGTATTTTCAATGGCCTCTTATAAACGCCTGGAATTTAATAGACATCTACTTTACACATTTATTAACAAGTTAGATTTAGACCCTAACTTGATTTTAAATCACCCTAACCTACCGTCAGTCCTATCCTATGGTACTCTGGCTGCTTAAAAACTGTCCGAAGTATTGACCACAGAAACCAGGTTTTTATCGGAATTATATCATGTCCGATCGACTACCAGAACAAAAACGGTTCGTAGTGCGGACTGAAGGCCGCTCATTATTGCGGACTGAAGTCCGCACTACGAACCTTACTTATTGCGGTCAATCTATCGGATATTATATTAAAGGTTTAGATGCAGTTTTTTGGCAAAAACAACGATTTTTCATCAAAGAGTGCGTCCAAGACTAAATTAGTTAGTAAATATCATAAAACTTTCGGAATGAATATACACAATAATTCAAGTTACATTTATTTACACGGATTTGCTTCAAGTCCAGATTCAGCTAAGGCTAAATATTTCCGATCGCGCTTTTCTTCCCTAGGAATGGATCTCAAAACTCCCGATCTCAATCAAAACGATTTTTCCAGCCTCACCCTCAGCCGCCAGTTGCAGCAAATAGAAACAGAATTTTTCCAAACCGAATCCTCCGAATCGGTAGAAAAGGTAAAAAATGTAGGGGAAGTTACAATGATTGGGTCGAGTTTTGGGGGGCTGACTGCGGCTTGGCTGGCCCAGCGACAATTATCAGTAAAGCAGATAGTTTTGTTAGCGCCGGCTTTCCAATTTCTCTCTCACTGGCTGCCGGTGTTGGGACAGCAAAAGTTAGAAAAGTGGCAGTCCGAGAAGTATTTACCAGTTTATCATTATGGCGAACAGCGCTATCTGCCGCTGAATTATCAGTTTGTGGCAGAAATGGCTCAATACCCTGACGAAAAATTAATGCGGCCAGTCCCTACGTTAATTGTTCACGGGAAGCATGATACAATCATACCGATTCAAGCTAGCAGAAGTTTTGCCGCTGACCGTCCCTGGGTGCAATTAATCGAATTAGAAGACGATCATTCTTTGGGAAATGTCCTAGGGGAAATTTGGGAAGCGATGCAAAAGTTTTGCCAATTCAAAAATTAAAATTTGACCAACTTGCAAGTCTCAACAATCAAATGACTGAACAAGATAAATCGACTCGCACCTTAGCCGTTGACATTGGCGGAAGTGGCATCAAAGTTATGGTTTTGGACGCTGAAGGTCAACCCCAAACGGAACGCAGCCGTTTAGAAACGCCTCAACCACCGAAGCCGGAACCGATACTAGAGGCGATCGCCTCTTTAGCAACCGGACAAGGAGAATTTGACCGAGTATCCCTGGGTTTTCCCGGCGTTGTGCGTCGCGGAATCATCAAAACCGCAGTAAATTTAGATCCGTCTTGGATCGATTTTGACCTAGCAACTACCCTCAAAGACCGTTTGGGAAAACCTGTGCGAGTGGCGAACGATGCCGATATTCAAGGATTGGGATCGATCGCCGGGACGGGCGTAGAATTAGTCATTACCCTCGGCACCGGTTTCGGTTCTTCCTTATTTGTCGATGGTATTTTGGTGCCAAATCTAGAATTAGGACATCACCCGTTTCGCAAAGGGGAAACTTACGAACAGCAATTAGGGCGATCGGCATTAGATACAGTCGGTGCCAAAAGATGGAATCGC
>JBBSNU010000076.1:0-11917 GCA_038260455.1 Chroococcales cyanobacterium
CTAAATCTTTAATGCTCAAGATCCTACTTCACTGTCTGTAGTTCCCAGTCCCGACCAAAGTTAGCATTTTACATTTTTTTGAGCGACTTTGAGAAATCGGGTTTTTTTCCAAGTCAAGCAGGGATAACCTGGAACTCAATGTAGGGGCTTTCCCCCCGTGGTTGCTTCGCGGACAGCATTTTGGGGCTTTTGCGAAGGGAGCATCTGGTGTTTTGCAGTTAATAGTGCGAGCTCTTAAGCTCGCACTATAAGAAAAAAATGCTTTTTACAAAAATGAGATGCTCCCTTTGCGAAACCCCAAGACATTTGCTGCTACATTCTTCCTATTGACTGCTGACTAAATAAATGCTGAGTAATGACTGCTGAGTAATGACTGCTGAGGATCGAAAACTTAATAAAAGGAGGCAAAGCCTCCGGATCTGCATTACCAGGCAGAGCCTGGTAACGAGCAATCGCTTAAGTTATTAAATTTTTATTCCTGACTAATGACTAATGACTAATGACTAATGACTAATGACTACTGACTACTGACTACTGACCACTGACTACTGACTACTGACTAAGCCTTGCTTTCACCATGTCTTGAATTCTGTTACCGTCTGCTTTGCCTTTAAGCTGCTGCATTGCCTTGCCCATCACCTTGCCCATCTCTTTTGCAGAAGTAGCGCCCACCGAGGCAATTACTTCGTCAACCACTTGACTCACCTCTTCGTCTGACATCTGCGCCGGCAAATACTCTTCCACAATTGCCAACTCCGCTTCCTCTTGTGCCACTAAATCTTCGCGGCCACCTTTGCGGTATTGGTCGATCGAATCCCGGCGCTGTTTGGCTATTTGCATCAAAATTTCCAATTCTTGAGCTTCTGTCAGCGTCTCTTGCCCGGAAGGACGGAGGCTGACTTCTTTTTCGAGAATAAATTTCTTGATGCCGCGCACTGTTTCCAAGCGAACTTTGTCCTTGGACTTCATGGCTGCTTTGATTTCTGCGTCAATGCGTTCTCTTAAGCTCATCGATTTCTACCTTGTTTTGTCAAATATCAAAAATCAGGAGTATGCTTCCGATTCTTAACTTTTTTTACAGTATTTTTCAAGTTTATTGCCTGTCGGTCGCATTTTTATCACCTTGAACCCGGATGCTTGCGGCCTTTGACCGAATTTTGGGCGGCTGTACTTCCAGTCAGGGCCCGGACATTGACTGTGGCCAGAATTTTGAGACGCAGCGGGCCGGCGGGCGATCGCACTTCTGGCAGTACAGAACTTGCTAGAAACCCGGTTTCTCGGACATACTTCTGCAACTCCTATTCAGTTCGCCTAAATTAACACTTGCGATCGCTTTGAAAGTTAAATCTATCAAAATAATGACTTAATATTTCGAGTTTAAGATGGTAAGATAGCGGTGGAATAAACGTCCTGCAAGAGGCCTGCTGTGATCCGTTCTGCTACTTTACCGCTTCCGCTTCCCGAGTCGCCGATTTCTGGCAACGACCGTCTGCGGCTGTTTTCCGGTTCCGCTAATATTCCCCTCGCCCAAGAGGTGGCTCGCTATCTGGGGATCGATTTGGGGCCGATGGTTCGCAAGCGGTTCGCGGATGGTGAACTCTACGTTCAAATTCAAGAATCGATTCGGGGTTGCGATGTTTACTTGATTCAGCCAACTTGCTGTCCGGTGAACGATCGCCTCATGGAATTATTAATCATGATCGATGCTTGTCGCCGCGCTTCCGCCAGACAAGTTACTGCCGTCATTCCCTATTACGGATATGCTAGGGCAGACCGCAAAACGGCCGGAAGAGAGTCGATTACTGCGAAGTTGGTGGCTAATTTGATTACTGAAGCTGGGGCAGGTCGCATTTTGGCGATGGATTTACACTCGGCTCAGATTCAAGGTTATTTTGACATTCCTTTCGATCACGTTTACGGTTCGCCGGTGCTTTTGGATTATCTGGCAAGCAAGCAGTTGACCGATATTGTTGTGGTTTCGCCGGATGTTGGCGGAGTCGCTAGGGCTAGAGCCTTTGCCAAAAAACTTGGCGATGCTCCCCTGGCAATTATTGACAAGCGCCGCCAAGCTCACAACGTGGCAGAAGTGATGAATCTGATCGGTGATGTCAGCGGCAAAACTGCTGTGTTGGTGGACGACATGATCGATACTGCCGGCACGATTTGTGAGGGTGCGAGGTTGTTGCGCCGCGAGGGTGCGAGGCAGGTTTATGCTTGTGCTACTCATGCAGTATTTTCGCATCCGGCGATCGAGCGTTTGTCTAGCGGAGTCTTGGAAGAGGTAATTGTTACGAATACAATTCCTGTACCTGAAGAACACCGTTTTGAACAGTTAACGGTGCTTTCGGTGGCGAATTTGCTGGGCGAAACTATTTGGCGGATTCACGAAGATAGTTCGGTTAGCAGTATGTTCCGGTAGGTAGAAAAGGCATATTTTTAATATTTGTTTTAAGGTGCGTTAACAAGCGTGTAACGCACCATTTTTTTTATAGGATATCCCCTCGCATCTGCTAAAAAAGGGGACGAAATAAAATACTCTTGTCTCCCCTTCTTAATGAGCTAGCGTCGAGCGAGCTTAATTGGCACGGTATTGAATTTTATTATATTTGTCCGACTCACGGTGCATCACCGGAACAACAGATGGTAAAATTCTATCTTGTTGTCTGAAGACCGCGACCTTTTAATCTTCTAGGTATGTCTCATCAACACAAGGAGTAAAGAGGGAAAAACTATGAAACATTTACTGGTACGAACAGCAGCCGCACTCGCAGGTTCAGCAATTTTAACACTAGGGGCGATCGCACCAGCCAAAGCATTTACGTTTGACGAAACTGAAATTAACCAAAATCGAGTAATTGCGATCGCCCAACCCCGCGCTGCGGGCGGCTACCAATTGCTAATTGTAGAACAAGTAACAGACAAACGGCAATGCTGGAGCGAAAACGGCTCTAATCCCGTCAGAGTCGATCCCTTATTAGTTAATTTTGATTTCACCGGCATTTGCGGCCGCGCCACAGACAGCAACGGCTTTTCTATTCGCATGGCCGGCACCGATTTAGCATTAAAATACAGCCTAAGTTTGGAAAGGGTTGACGGCAATGTTGTACTCATGGGAACTTCCCTAGATCCCAACGTTAAACCGATAATTGTCGGCCGGACAAACGGCGATGTTAACGGCTTTATGAAAATCACTCTCGATCCGGCCTGGCGATTTAGTAAAAGAACTTATCAAGGCAAAGTATTAGGTCATTTTTATTTCACAACCAGTCAAGCCGCGCCGGGAGAAACTGGCAATACCGGAGGAAATAACGGCGGCAACACCGGAGGAAATACCGGAGGAAATACTGGCGGAAATACTGGAGGAAATACCGGAGGAAATACCGGAGGAAATACTGGCGGAAATACCGGCTCTTCTACATTCGTAGATATTGCAACCGATATCTACGCTTCCGAAATTAAAGAAGCTGTCGCGCTGGGATTTGTAGCAGGCTTTGCTCAAGATAATACCTTTCGGCCACAACTTGCCGTTACCAGAGAGCAATTGGTATCTTTAGTATTGGAATCCTTGAAAGGAATACAAGGTGCTAATATCACATTTCCCAGCATAGTTGCTTCCCGTCCCTACAGCGACGTTGATAACTCGCGCTGGAGTGCGGGAAAAATTCAATTTGCGCGAGACAATAAGATAGTCAGCGGTTATCAAGATGGAACTTTTAAACCTACGCAGCCTGTCACTCGCGCTGAATTGATGGCGGTAATGCGAAGATCTGCAGAATTTGGTTTGTTGGCGCGGGGAATGCAGCCTAATTTATTGGCTAAACAGCAGCCTAAAACTTTTTCAGACACTCAGAATCATTGGGCTGCTGCGATTATCAATCAAATGTCTGGTTATTGTGGTGTAGCTTCTCCTCTTAACGAAATTGGGAATCGGTTTGCTCCCGATGATTCTGCAAAGCGGAATTACGGGGCGGCGGCTACTTTGCGGATGCTGAAATGCGTTAAAGCTCAGTAGAATTATTGTAGGGTGCGTCGCCATCGACAATCTCTCGCATTCAATCGACAATCTGATGGCGACGCACCTTACTTATACAATAGTGAGAAAACCTGATTTTCGTGCCGTCAGTATTTGTAGGGTGCGTCGCCATCGACAATCTCTCGCATTCAATCGACAATCTGATGGCGACGCACCCTACTTATACAATAGTTGAAAAAACAACTAAATATTATTGTTGTAGGGTGCGTCAGGAAAGGAAACCTTATTTTCGCGTAGTAAAAATATTGTAGGGTGCGTCAGGAAAGGAAATCCTAAGTTTTTTTAGTAATATTAAGACTGACGCACCGTAATACCAATTTAAAAAAGCATTGCTACAATGTTCTTCCTTGAGTTCGTTTACTCAAATATTGTGGATGGTGCGTCGCTTGCTAGTTTTTCCGTCTTTTTGGGATACTATCGATGGCGACACACCCTACGACTAATGTTGCAGGATTTTGAAAAATGGTATTAATAGAAACGAAAGGATAAATCCTTTGTCAACTTTCAACTGTTTAAGCTACGCCGTAATCAGTATAGGGTCGTTTGTACGGAGCTTGCAATCCCAAAACGATATCCTCTCTCGGCACTCCCATTTCAACTAATTCCTCCGCTGGATTTTCCTCTGTCAAATTTTGTTGAAGCCAGATTTTTCCATCTTTTATATCAATGTGAATGATGGTTTGATAAATCCGGGTTAAGTGTTCCCAGCCGACATTCATCCATTGATAATGATCTCGTTCTGTGTCGCAGATAAGTTGCACTTCGACTTCATCATCGGAAACATCATCTTCAGCATAACGGGTGATTAATGTCTGAACGTATTGACGATATTGAGCTAGTTTGTCCATTGCACAATTACCTCATTTTTTGAATAGTATACGATTAGAAATACCTGATATTGTTGTACCGCAGCTTGAGTAAATTCAGACTGAAAAAATGTTTTATACACGTCAATTGGTACTGCTAAGTATAATTTCCGATTAGGTTCAACAGATGCCAGCCCTAGCCGATAACTGAGAAATTGTCCCAATGCAGCATAAAAGTCTGTAATCACAGAGGGATTGAGGAAGCTTTTGATTTCGACTGCAATTTTCTCCCCTCCTCGCTCGGCTGCGACTAACCTTTCTGCTCCCAAATCGACCTGAAATTTAATATTGCCAAACTTAAACCTTAGTGGATCGGCAGTAATCACCCACTGTTCTTTTTCAAGAGCTCTCTTTACGGATTCGTGGAAGGTATCTTTGGCAGACACAAATTTAATCTCAGCACGATCGCATACAACTACAAATTATAGCGAAATCACAGTATATTGTCAATCAAGAACTAAGAAGAAGGCGGGTTTTGTACAGAAATTGTCTGCTTGATGTTGAGATTTCGGGCTAAACCCGCCCCTACCGCCCTCGAATCAAGAACTAAGAAGGCGGCGGGTTTTTTCCTTCTTCCTTCTTTTTCTTTCTTGCTGCTGTAGATGGCTGTTTGCGAGTTTTTTTGACGGGGATTGTTTCTGACTCAGGCTGTGCAATTTCTTCGGTTGATTTGCACAATTCATTCAACAATTTCTGCTGAAATTCTAGTTCATTCAGCCGATTTGATGCTGTTTCTAATATTTGCTTTCCCTGTCTGGCTTGAATGGTAGTTTTATTTTCTATTCCATCCAGCAACACAAAAATTGATACTGTTTGTAAAACATCTAAATCGTCGCCGATGACATCGCACTTAGAGACGATTTTGCCGTTTTCGGGGACGTGAATCCCTACGCCGGATGCTTGGATTAACGGCTGGATTTCTGCTATGCTTAAATCGGCAAAGTCGGTAATTTTATGTTCCAGCGATACTAATTCTGCTAAATCTGGTAAATCGCTGGATTCTGCGGCTACAGCGTCAAATTTGAAGGTGAGAGTTTGATTTAAAGGATCGGAAATCGCGTAAATTGATTGAACGTGCGATCGACTAACCGTACCTTTTTCGCAAAAATCTTGGCCTGAAGGCGCGATCGCAATTTTACCATTATCCGCCACCTCCAAAACCTCCAAACCAACCAAATTCGCCGCCGCAGTCTTCACAAAAACCCGATCCAACCCAAGCAAATCCGCCAATTCCTGTAAAGTCGGCGCAGGATCGAACTCAACACCAGCCCGCAAAATAAACTCCTCCAACACGTTAAACTCGCGCGGTTCGCTAACCGTCACCTCCAGCGGAGTTTGGCGGATAGCAAAGCGGAATTGACGCGCCGCCAACACCGACAAACCAGGATTTTGTTGCTCGATTTGTGCCGCCAGCGAACTTAAATTCGAGTCAATTGATTTAGCTGAGGACGCTAGAAACATCTACAAAACCTCCCCAGTGACGCACCATTTTTGAAACTTCCTGATACATTTTTCCCACAGTACCTGTTTGTTGGGTAAATAAATCGTGACAGCCGACAACTACCAGCAATTCCTGAGCGCGGGAAAATGCCACATTCACCCGTTCCGGTTCCTTAGCAAATCCAATATCGCCCCTAACATTATTGCACACCGTGCTGACAATAATTACAGGTCTTTCCATGCCTTGAAATATGTCAACCGTACCAGTGCGGATGCTCAACGAAGGAAATTTTTCGGCTTCTATTCTATCTTTAATTGCGTTCAATTGTGCGCCGTAAAAAGTAATGATTCCGATTTCCTTCGGCGGTTCACCATCTAATATTTTAGGCCGCCAAGCGGTTTCCATCTGTTCGCACAAAAGCTCGATCGCATCAATCTCCTTGACATTCAGCCGCGAAGTACCCTGTTTTTCCTCCTCAAACCCTTGTCCCACAGGCGTTTTCACCCACAGGATGTGATTGTTTTCTTGAATGATTTTACCTGCGAGATTGTGCGCGCGTCTCGTGTCGGCTTCCAGAATCCCGCAGTTGAGTTTTTGTTGGTAAAACTGATTGATTGCGCCCATGATTTGCGGGTGCATTCGGTATTGAGTTGTCAGCATTTTTTTGATACCGTCGCTGGCAGTTTCAAACAATACTTTGAACAGCGATTCTTTGATAAAGCTAAGTTCATCTCCAGTACAACCGATATCTTCGGCGATATCATCGATCGTATTGCGATCGAACATCGGCGGCAATTGCCTGTGATCGCCCACCAATACTAATTTTCTGCCCTTCAAAGCGGGGATTAATAACTCTGGCGGAGTGCATTTGCTAACTTCGTCAACTATGACTGCATCAAAGCTGGGAAAGTTTTTGCTAAAATCAAAACTCGCAGCTTGCACGCAGGTAATGCCGATGACGTTAGCATTGTCAATATAAATTTGCTTTAAATCGTTGCGGTCTTTTTCCGATGGATGGCGAAGTTTTTCGATCCAATCTGTAACAAAGGTTTGAGAACGATTTAAGGCTGTTTCTTCTCGTTCTAATTCCTTCTGCCAATGAGTGAAAAGACGCTTAATTTTGCGTAAAAAATCCACTGCAAATAATTCGGCATTTGGAACTTCTGGTTTGTATTTTTCCGGGAAAATTTGCCATACTGACTCCCACCAATTTCTCTCAATTATTAATTCGGCTGTTGGTTGTTGTTGTTGCAGCTTAGCGGTAATGTCGTTTAATTCTGTTTGAAGTTGTGCGAGTTGCTGCTGCAAACTTGCGCTGGTTGTTTGCAGCGGTGATAATTGCTCGTCAAGACGGCTTTTGATATTTTCCAAAATCCCGAAAGGATCTAAGTCAGCAATGGATTTTTCAAGCTGGATGGCGCTCAACTTCCAAGCATCAATTTGCTTGACAAAATGCTGCGGTTGCTCCCAAATATTAGAAGTTTGCGCGAGATATTGTTCGGCTAAACTCCGCAATCTTTCAGGTAGATTTGGCTGGGCGACAATTGCTTGCAACAAATTAGTAACTTCGCTAATTTTTAAATTCGCCTCTTGCTGCGCTGTTTCTACCTGATTTTGGGCGGCAGATATTTGCTGCTGATTCAAGGTTTGACCGATTTTATCTAATAATTGTTGCTGTTTGATCAGTTGTTGTTCGGTTTCTGTTTTCAGGGGAACTATGCACTGGCGGGCGTTGGCGAGGATGGCGTGCAGCAATTCTTTGACTAGGCGATCGCAAGTTGTCTGGATTTGATTGGGCTGCAATGATTCACTGTAAAGTTGTTGAATTTTACTGAATAAATTGTTCGCTTTTTCTACGATCAGTTTACGCTGGCTGGGGCTGATTTGGGCGTAGCTGGCGAAGTCTTTGGCTAGTTGCTGCCATTGCGCCCGATCGCCCGCAGTGAGCAAAATCGGCGTTTGACTCAAATTTAGGTGCAGAAAGTCGCTAAACCGGAATTGCTGCCCTTGAATGTCCTTACAACCCGCGCTGGCTTCATGGGAAATCGCGTTTTGCAGTCTTTCCAAATCGGGTAAATTTACTTTACTTTTAGGCGGGACGATCGGCAATTTGAGCTGACGGGCAATTTTCAGCAATCCTGCAGGCAATTCTACCATTTCATCAGTCAGCATCGCGCCAGTTTCGCAGCAAGATTGCACCACTGTATAAAGTATTGCATCTGCTTTCTCAATCCACTCTGCAACGCTGACGACAACGGCGGCAATTTCCGTTTTTCGCAGTTCCAAATTCTTGATTTTCTGTTCGAGATTGTTGCGGTGTGTCTGATTTTGCTTGTCGCCCAACTGTAGCTGATTCACCGCCTCCGACAACTGCCGCGACACCCGAAAAGACTCCGCAACCGCTGACATAGCGTGACAAATCTCATCAGCGCGATCGCCCGCCGCCTGAAATTCCGACATTTGCGCTGCTACAGTTTCTCGCAACCAAACCGCAATCCCAAACGCGCCGCACATAGGGCGATCCAAACCAATTTGAATAGCATGATTAACACAAATCCGCACATTTGCCATAAAATTTTCTACTAAAACATTACCTTCAGAATAAGGTTTTAGTTTCGGCATAAACTCGGCAACTTCCGAAGATTCCCAGTTAATATCCGGCGCAGATAGCAGATTTGCTAAGCCATCAACCAAATATTCAATCTCGCTTTTGGCCGTTAAACTTAGTTCATACGCTGCTGTTTGCGCGGTCAATCTTTCCTCAATATCTGCCTTACCGTCGTGAAGGTGCTTTAATTGCTTGAAAAAATCTTTTTCAGTGGCAAAGTAGGCATTAAATCTGTCGGAATCTGCCAGCAACTGCCGCAAAAATGTGATATTATTCTGGCGCTGCGAGAGCTTTTGTTCGCAATCAATCGCCGTATTTTGCAGCCAAGTGCCGATCGCGTTTTCCTCCAAAAACGGCTGGCCTTCTTCCTGCACCTTATGAGCTTTTCCCTTCCGCAAAGCCCGAATCGCCGGATTGTGTACCAACCGACTCAAAGCATTATCAACCGCCAAATTTGCCTGGGAAGCAATTAGCGTTTTCCCGCCCTGACGAGCAATTTGATAGCAAATCTCCGCAATCACCGTAGTTTTTCCAGTTCCCGGTGGCCCTTGAATCAAAATTAAATCCCGCGCCGAAAGCACCATTTCTACAGCGGCGAGTTGGTCGTCGTTAGCATTGCGATTTAATAAATCTTCCCGATTCAATTTAATTAGTTTATCGGGATTTCTCGCCTGGGAAGAGTCGAATAAAAATTCGCTTAAATGCGGATTTTGAGCGCGCCCGTCAGTCAACATTTTTAAAGCTTTTTTCTTGCGATCGATCTGACTGATATCGCCTGCAGCTTCAAAATACAAAAATCCTTGTTTGGGCAGTTGATATCTACCGCCTGCCATGCGATCGCCCAAATCAAAATCTAACTTAATCCGCAATTTACCACGTTCAAAGTCAATTTCAGCAATGCTACCCAAAGTCTCGCCATCGCGCGAACTTCTGCTTCCGGGCGGCGAATCAAATAAGATAATATCTTCATTTCTGGCTTGTTTTAGCCTTTCGCGAAAGTCGCCAATTTGTAAGGGATTCTCATCGTAGCCGTCAAGAGTTGCAGAATTGCGATCGATTTCAAAAGTAACGGTTTTTAAGCCAGAACCGTAATTGTGGGCGCGGAAAGGTACGCAAAATTGACGCGCTTCGGCGATGCGTTTTTCGACATTTAAGAAAGTGTGCCAAACTTTTAATTGTTCGGTAGTCGGTATATGTCTGTCGTCCCAAAATGGTATTTGTTGGACGCGGGCGATCGACTTTGCGGGAATTGGCGATCTACTTTGCGGCAAAAGTCGCAACTGCACCGGCAAAACATAGCCATCTTTTCTGCCTCTGGGAACCGCCACCAAACCAGCATCCAGCAGTTTTAAGCCGCCGATTCCGTCTTCTATGCGTACTGTTGCTAACAATCGCAAAGTGCGATCGGCTTTTTGCAACAATTCGGGCAATTCAAAATTATCTCCATCCGTAGCAAGAATCAATTCCCAGATTTCTTCTTCAGAAAATCTCTCATTTACCTTTTGGCGGCGCACGTAGAAAAGACTGTGGGATGTGCCGGCTATTTCCGACATCAAAAGTTGGGCACGATCTCTGCATTCCCAATCGCAATATTTCGCTAAAGCGGCTTCTCCTTCAACTTGGCCAATAAATTTATTAATTGTGCGATCGCCACTAAATTTATATCCCCAATCTTCTGCTACTAAAGATGGCATATTTTGATTTTAAATTGTAGATTGTAGATTTTAGATTGGATTTAAGATTAGCATATCGGTTCGTAATGTGTGCACCGCGCACCGATTGAATTTGTAGGGTGTGCATCGATCGCGCACCGGTGAAGAAGACCGGTGAAAAAGAAAACCGGGCGGTTAGAAACCGCGTCTACACAGACGAAACCCGCCTGCGCGGGTTGAAGACGAAGACTGGGCAATAAAAATCGCGTTACCTTCTTCAGTCCGCGCACCATCCGGACATTGTTTGTATAGATGCGGTTTCAACCGCCGTCTGAGCTAAGCAGCCAACGGGCGATCGCACCTGTACAATAGAATCAAAAGGGCGAATGATGGGAATTGAACCCACGAATGGTGGTACCACAAACCACTGCCTTAACCACTTGGCTACACTCGCCATAACTTTTCTAACTATAGCACTATATTCCCGAAAAAGTCTAGGGGTCAAGCAAAAAAATTTTGATTTTTTTTTGATCGTCCCTGAACCGATCGCATCAATTGTGCCTCAAATTCCCTGCACAGCAAGAGTTTAGCACAATTTTCCCTGTTCGCGATCGGCAAATATCCCGCTTCCCGAGCAGTCGGGCGGCCCCGGCTGTCGCAGATCCTTCACGCTGCTGCGAATAACGCGCCTCGAAGCAAAGAGAAAACAAAAGCGCTGCATTTAATCAAACTTCTTCGTAATCTAAAATCTAAAATCTAAAATCGACATGACTTACTGTCTCAATCCAGAATGTCAACAACCTGAAAACCGCAACACTGCAAAATTTTGCTTAAACTGCGGCTCTAGCCTGTTGCTGAGACAGCGATATCGACCGATTCAACTTTTAGGGAAAGGTGGATTTGGCAAAACTTTCCTAGCAGCAGATTTACGCAAGCGTCAAGGGAGATTATATCCGATTTTGCGATCGGGTAAACTGGCCGGCTTACAACTCTGCTACTGCTTCAGGACAACTTAAATTTACTCAGCCAGCACCAATCGGACACATCCCATCTCGCAGTTGGGTAGGCGGCATTCAGTGGCTGCGACACCTCGACACCATGTCAGCCCAATTAACCGAGTGCGACAATAATGCTGCTGCTAAATAGTAATTTTCATGGCTGCTAAGTAATGAAAATTTTTAATTTAAACTCTACCTGAAAGTAGAGAAATTTGTTCCGCTATATGTATCCAGCGACCGAGGTTGGGCGCGATCGCTTGTCGCACAATGGATTCTGAGGATGAACACACCTAAAGTCGGCAACTTGACGACTTTAATA
>JBBSNU010000077.1:0-11917 GCA_038260455.1 Chroococcales cyanobacterium
ATAAAGTTTACATTTTCTCCTAAAAATTTGGACGGGGCCACTAGGGATGAGCGCGGAATTAAACAATTAAGTGTGTCATCAAAAAGGGAACGCAGTCATCGCTTGGGTTTTGAGATTGCTTGCTGCGACTCGATCGTAATAGTAATTATTTTGGTGTGCTGGCTGATTGATTTGCCATTGGCGACCGACAGCTATTCGATCGCGCAAACAGGCTGCTCGCCCTTCACCACCGTCGGAATTTGGTTCTGGTGAGTTATGTTTTTGCCGATCGCACTGCTACAACTGTTCGGGCCGATTCCCGAATAGAGATAGCTACACTTCACAACTATATTGCTAAAAATTGATTTTTATGTATGTCTGACATGATGCAAGATAAATCGATCGCGACTTGATTTGTGTCAAGATCGATCGAGTACGACCGCATCACCTCTTTGACAATGAACTCTCTTTCTGCACTTGCGATCGGCACAATACCTCAGTGCCATGAATCAGATAGCTTGGCCATTACCATAGCGCCGTTATCTGTAGAAGAAATATACACTTTGGCAGATGACCCAGCCAACGGAGCCGTGGTAATGATGAGCGGTACAGTCCGCAACCAAACTGACGGTCAAGCTGTAGTTTCCCTAGAATATCAAGCCTACGAACCAATGGCCGTGCGAGTATTCCAGCAAATCGCTACTGAAATCCGCCGTCAGTGGGCCGATGTCAATCGGGTCGTCATTCACCACCGCGTCGGACACTTGCAGGTGGGGGAAATCAGCGTACTGGTGGCTGTGGGCTGTCCCCACCGGGACTCGGCGTTTGCAGCTTGTCAGTACGCCATAGATACGCTCAAACACAACGTACCGATTTGGAAAAAGGAACATTGGGCCGACGGTTCTAGCAGTTGGGTTAGTATTGGAGCGTGCGAAGTTGTCGGTCATTAGTAGACGAGCAATTGCAAAAATCGGAAAATACCCGGAAATCATCTGTGTCAATCAGTGTTGCATCTGCCCGATATCTGCGGTTTCTGGATTGATCCCGTGACTTCTGCAACTCAAGTCTAGTCAGCATTAAATAGGGCTCGATGCAGCCCAAAAAACGGGTACTTGCTTGCCGACGCTAGCGCCACGGTCGATTCCCAAATTTTAGATAAGAGTTCAAGTTCCGGTGATTCACGGCGCTGCAAGTAAATCTCAAATCTAAAACTTGTAGGGCGAAGTCTAAAATCTAAAATCTAAAATCTAAAATCTAAAATCGACTGACCCGGATCGCGGTTTTCGAGTGCGGGAACACATCGGGATCAGTCAGCGTCAACAACTGTGGAATGTTCGATGAGCCAATTCCACCCATGAGCGACTTTATTTCCGTGTCCTGGTCTGCGGTTGTGGCGACCGTTCAAAGAGTGCAATTGCCAGCCGAAAAACTCTCTAATTATGACTTGGTGTTGCGATGTCAGGAAGGAAACCGACCTGAAAGCACAGTTTTTTCAGAACTGTTGAAGCGGTATCAGTCCCATGTAGACAGGGTTCTCTATCACTTGGCCCCCGATTGGCAAGACCGAGCTGACTTGGCTCAGGAAGTCTGGATTCGTGTCTACCGCAATATTAACCGCTTGCAAGAGCCTGTTAAATTTCGGGGCTGGCTGAGTCGCATTGCCACTAATTTGTTTTACGATGAGTTGCGAAAGCGCAAGCGCGTGCGAACTCCTCTGTCCCTGGACGTACCCAGGGCTCTGGAAGATGGGGAGATTGATTGGGAAATTCCGGCGGACAGTCCGGGGCCTGATGATGATTTGACGACTAGAGAATTTTATGACGAGTTGCGATCGGCGATCGCCGATTTGCCGGAAGTTTTCCGCACGACAATTGTTTTGAGAGAAATTGAAGGTTTAGCCTATGAGGAAATAGCGGAAATAACCGGAGTTTCTCTGGGAACGGTCAAGTCGAGAATTGCTAGAGCTCGCCAAAGATTGCAATTGCAATTGCAAAAATATCTCGACGGTCATTAGCAAAATTCAGTCGATTTTAGATTTTAGATTTTAGATTTTAGATTTCGCCCTACAAGTTTGAGATTTTAGATTTACTTGTCGGTGGGTGAATCCAAGGAGATCGCACAAAAGTCTAAAGTTAGGATATCTGCAGAACACAAGTCAGGAGATTGTATCGGTTTTTGGGTGAGGTGAAGAAGATTTGATGAAGTTTATTGTAACGTCAAAGCTTCTATTTGATAATCTAAATAAAGAGTAAATCATTTTAAGAGCGATCGCGTACTTCTCCCAATTTTATCTAGTGGTGTGAAATATGAATCATAACTTTGAATCAGCAAGAAATCAGAATCAGCAACGTATGGGGGATTCACTCGGTGAAACTCCAGCTAACAACAATTATCCCCAGGGCAATGTAACTACTATGATGCGCGATCGCTTTGAATTGCTGAGTGCCTACCTTGACGGCGAAGTGACGGCGACAGAACGCCGAGAAGTTGAAGAATTGCTGACAAATGACCCCGCGACGAAGCGTTTGTACTCGCGACTTTTGAGTATGCAGCGGGGTTTTAGCTCAATGCCGGTGCCTGCTGCGGAACAATCGGCACAGGAGTTGGCGGCGAAGGTTTTGCAGCGGGTTGAACGCAAGACGAAACGGAATTGGGTTTTGGGCGGAGGTGCGATCGCAGCTTTGTTAATTGCGGCGGCGTCTGGTGTCGTTGGCGGCCGTCAATTGTTTGCTCCTCAGTTGGCGACTTCGCCGGTTCCTGCTGAATCTGACGGTTTGATTGTGGCTTTGAATGAGCCGGTAATGGAGATTGTTAATCCCAACGATTTGATGCTTGGGGTGAATGCACCGGTGATGGATATTCCGAAGGTTGGTGTAGCAAGCCCTCAAAAGTCATTGCCGAAGGTGCAGTAGGATTGATTTTTTGAGCAATAATGAAATATTGAGCCCCCTGAAAAACGGGGGCTTTTTGCTGTTTTCCCCGTTTTTTTAAGGTGAATATATCTTTTGAGAATCTCTGGGTTTTGATTGGCTAATTGCATAAATTTTTGATTGATAGGGAAACCGCAGATGCAACGCTGATCGACGCAGATAATCTTAAGATTGTTGGCAACTTTGGCCATCTTGTCCGATCGCGAATTGTGGGGCGATCGATCGCAATTAAGCCCGATCGCACTTTTGACGTGTTTTGTTGATATTGGCGATCGGCAACAGCAATGTCTCCTCAATTTCCTGCCGCACAGCAGGAGATACATTACAACCGATCTTGAGGCAATCTACCAGCAATTTATTAGCATCGTAATACTTCCTCAGCAATGATTTCTGCTGTTCACTGAACTGCCAATCGTGACCTATATTGCGATAGGAAATTGTAATTTGTCTTAATTGCCTAGTCCAAGCTTGTCCGTTAGCTTGCCACCATTGCCTAAATATTTCCTTGTCACCATCTGGGTGAGGTAGTTGTTTCTTAATTTCTTCCAGTGCTTGCATCAGTTCAGGTTCAACAACAGGGACAAGAAGAATGTCATGGGCAAGACTAAGGGCTGGGTCAATAGCACTGTCGAGTACAGGCAAAATGGCAAGGTCAAGAACAAGATCCAGGGTAATTTCAATAGCAGGGTCAAAGGTATGTTTAACGGCAAGGTAAAGGGCTGGGTCAAGAAAACTTTCAGGGTTGCGATGAAGAGCAAGCTCAAGGGATGGAAGAAGGGAAAAGTAAAAGAATCTAACTGCCACAAACTTGTAGGGTAAATCAACAGAAAGAGATTTTTGGTTTACCCACACTAGGAACTGCTGCAAATTCTCATCGTTAGCGACCATTCCATCAACTTGGTGTTTCATTAACAGCAAAAAGTCATCAGCTTTTTGAAACATCCCAACTGCCAGGAAAAACACTTCTCGCCAGCGCTTATCGGTGATGTGAATGACCAGTTTTTCTAAAGAGTGTGCCTCATAATTGTCAACAATTTCTCTAGCAGTGAAATACTCTTGAAATGTTAAATGAGAAAACGAATAAATCCCTCTTGCTCTCTCCACTAATAACCCATGTTGTGCCTCGATCGCCTTCAGCACAACCTCACTATCCATTTCCAACTGAACGCGGTCAGTTGTGCCATCCGGTAAGTGAGTGAGATAGTCGGCAATCACTTGCTGAATTGTATTTTTTTCAAAAAAATAATCGCCCCGCTCGAAAGTGATAGCTGCCACAAAAGCAAGTAAATGTTGCTTGCGGCATAAATTCAAATTGCGATAAACTTCATCTCGTTGAATGCCTCTAGTTTCATCCCATTTTCTGAGCATGATTTCCAGTCCTTCTTCATACAATTTGGATCTGTTGGATGGAAAATCTGCTTTTGCTTGGAATACTAAACAAGTCAGATTCAACAATATAGGCGTTACTGCCAGTTCTCGGATTTGCTGATTTTTATTCATTTTTAGCTTCTCTACAAATTGAGATGCTAAAGCTTGGCCTGCTTCCAGATTTTGGGAAAATGCCACAAACCAATTGCGAGCAAAAGCAGCGATTTGCTTATTATTAAAATCGGCTACCTCAACACTCGTGAAGGCTTCTTCGTGAAATCTGTACTTAGACGCAGCAATTCTACAGGTGATGATAAACTGATTGTTGTAATACTTTCGGACAAACTGACGAATCTGTTTGACGACTGCATCGCTATTTGATTCTGGCACTTCATCTAAGCCGTCTAATAAAATCAAACCTCTGCCTTGACTGAGTGCGAATTCAGTTTGCGATCGCGCCTCAACTCCGCAACTGGCAAATTCGTCGCTGATATATTCTAATAAGTCAAAATTAGCGATTTCAGCAAAGGTTTTTAGAGGAATAAAAATCGGTATTTTGTTTGCTTCAAATTTTGCCCGATCGCACTGAATAGCAATGTGTTTCAAAAAGGTAGTTTTACCGGAACCAGGTTTGCCGAGTACCATCAGTTTAGAGTGAGATTTCACCGCATCCAATCCTGGTACTCGTTTCTGATGCACTTTGCCTAATCCCAAGCGGTTAAAGTTATCTGCATCTGGGTTGAAGTCTCTCAGTAAATCGCGAATTTCTCCCGGCTGCCAACTGGTAATTTCCTCCAAAATGTTGACTTCAACGTAGAGGTTGCTGACATCAACGGGCTGTGCAATATCCAAGAGTTGCATTTTGCTGTAAAGCTGTTGGATTTTGCTGTGGCATTGTTGCCGGATCTCTTCGACTACCGAATCAATAGGCTGTTGGCAAAAATCTCTAACCCCCCCAACCCCCCCTTGGTAAGGGGAGGCTAAAGGAGGACGATCGACAATTTCTTCCCAATTCAACTGCAAAACCGTGCAGAAAGCCCTAAAAGCATGGGCTTTAATTGGTTCTCTTCCTCGTAAAAAACGCCTCCAAGTTGGCAGCGAGAGGCCATCAGCATAGGGCCCGGCCTCTGTCCAAGCGCGATCGGGCTCTAATGTTTTACTAGCTTCTACTAGCCATCTGGGGTCTTCTATAGTCGATCCCCTCTCTCTTCTAGCTTGCCTAATTCTTCTTACTCCCTCCTCAGAGGCTTTGAGGGTGGTCATTTTATAATTTACTTTTCTATTTGTCAATGTCAGTTTTCGATCAGTTTAGCGATCGCAAACTGAGTTTGTCAAGACCCCAGCAACAAAGAGAAAATGATCCTGACAACAAATACACGGCATACGGGAAAAGTCAGGCATAAATCATGCCAACTTAATCGTTCAGAATACCACTCTCTTTTTTCGGTAAGAAAATACATATTAACTGATGACAAAGGATAGCCCAATGAAAAATAACATCGATGAAATTCCGTCCAGTGGAATAGGTATAAAAATCATTGGTAAAATTGCCGATGAGCTAAATTATACCCCCACTTCTGACAGTCGTAACTGTCTGTTAATTGTCAAATATTATCAACCATCCCAACACAGCCGTCAAGCAGGTTATTTTAAGCGAGCGAGCGATTTTTTAAATAGCTTTTACTGGCTTCAAAAGCAACGAAATCCCCAATCAGATCCAAGTTTTAACCAGCCACTGCACAAAATTAGCCTAAAACTAAATTCGGATATCAAGGGTGTTACTCAAGTTTTAGGGTGGTTTGAGTCATGTTTTTTAGAGTATCTACCCATTCCCGAAACAGTTTTGCAGCAATTTAAACTTGCGACGGTCGAAGGGTTTACGAATGCTGTTCGCCACGCGCATAAAAATCTTCCCCCCGAAACTCCTATCGAGCTTGAAATAACAGTGTTTAACTCGCGGCTAGAACTCAAAATTTGGGATTGGGGAAAGCCTTTTGACCTCACAGCGAAGTTAAAAGAACAATTGCCAGAAACAAGTCTGTTTAGTGGGAACGAACTGGGATTTATGCTTGACTAAACATGACTGACGCACGGGTAGCCAGAAACCGGGTTTTTTGACAAAAATATTTCGCTGCAACCTACAGAGTAGGTAAAAAACCCGGTTTTTTTGGTCTATGTGTAAGTCCTGCACTTGACAAGAGGAAAAAACTTTTTTGTAATGACTACTAATACTGCTCCCAAAATTCTGGTTGTGGATGATGACCCACCCATTCGCAATCTAGTTCATCGTTTTTTAAATCAGAAATATCACGTAGATTCGGCAGCAGATGGCGAGACTGCTTTAGCATTGTTTGAAGAATTCAAGCCAATGCTAGTAGTTCTCGATTGGAATTTGCCGGATACTACAGGCTATTATCTTTGCCAGGAAATGCAGCGCCGTACTAATGTTTTTGTGGTCATGCTAAGCAGCCGCACAGACGAAGCTGATAAAATTAAAGTCCTGTCTGCCGGTGCTGATGATTATATCTGCAAACCATTTGGTCTTCAGGAATTAGCAATGCGGATCGAAGTTGTGTTGAGACGGATGAGGTGTGTTACTCCATCTCGTATGGTATTCGATCGATTCGCGATCGATTCAGTGCGTCGAGAAGCAACACTCAACGACCAAATTATCAAGTTAACAGCCTTAGAATTTAAGATATTGCATTTTTTGGCAAGTCATCCCGGTCAATCTTGGAGTCGCCAACAGCTAATCGAAAAAATCTGGGGTTGGAACTGCAACAGCACAGAAGAAGAGAAAGTTGTTAGCGTACATATCGGTCAGATTCGCAAGAAAATGATTGAAGTTGATGCTACAGGATCGCAGTTTATTAAAACTATTCGGGGTTTCGGTTACAGGTTCGATCCGCCCTCGCGCACGGCAATGGCAATTTAGTCAGCTCATCGGCATTAACGACTTATTTTGTGAAAAACCTATTTTCCCACCTGCCGTCGGGCAGCCAGATGCCTCCCAGAGAACGAACGCGATCGGGTAACATAAAGTATGCCCAAGCCGTGCCTAAAGGTTTGAAGTGTCGATCGCAAATTTCCACTTCTTCCCGCTGATATTCGTTTTCCGTCGGTTCTCGCAGCGGATGATAGTCTTCTAGGCGGTCTAAATCGTCCAAAATAGCGGAATTTGGGAAACAGAGGAGAAAACCGCAGACGATGCCTTCTCCGGCCACCATCGCAGGATAGCCGATCGGCAGTGCAAAAAGTTCACCACGGGCGATCGCCGGACAAGCATCCACAACCTTTCCCTCGCAGTAGCGCCGGTAGTTGCACTCCCCCGGTTTGAGAGTGCCGTAGACAAAGACTTTCATCGAGTAGGGCCTAACCGCTAGTTTTTGCTAACATAGATGGCTAAGCTAATAGTTTAAGTCTCGCGGGCGATCGCGACGGCAATCTTGATAAATTTCGTTGTTTACCCTTTCTTATAATTCATGACTCTAACAGTTAGTTTTATTGCTTTTGGACTTCAGCCCTTGTACGTGAGCTCTTTTTTGCCAGACCTGCCCCTCGACAGCTTGTTTTCGACTCAAGGGATTATGGTGATGCTGCTGGCCGCCTATGCGGGGGCGATGTGGATGTTTCTCACCAGTGCTCCGAAGGTACACACGGTGATGGTATCGGATCTCGCGCAAGCCAGGGAGTTCTATGAAGGTATGCTCAGCCTCCCCGTCGCAGAAGTGCCGCTGCACTACTATTACAATTACGAGCAAACCTTGGGGACAACTGGTATCGATCCCCTGTATTTGTCGCCGAATGTCGGGAGGGGAACGAACTCTCAAACGATGGGGAGTCCCGAGGGTTTGTGGTATCAGTTGATGAAAAATACCCAACTGCATATTATTAGCGGGGCTGGTGTAGGGGAAAAAAATCGCGAACGTCATGTTTGTTTCGATCGCGATTGTTTGGATCAGCTATTGATGAGGGTGCAAACTCGCGGCATTAGTTATAAAATTCGCCGGGAAAAGCCGCTGAATTTTTTGGTCAAGGATTATGACGGCCGCGTGATTGAAATGGCCGAGGTTAGTAATTAGTTTGAAAGGTTTGTAGTGAGGACTTTAGTCCTCTGATTTTGATGCGGACGGTCGTCCTCACTACGAACCTAGGAAAGTCAATTAATCTTGGCTTCAACGGTGGATTTGTCCGACGCAGCCGCTGCTTTAATCTCTGAAATCGCCTTGCGGCTGAAGATTTGGAAATACAGAGAAACAAAAAATTCTTTAACTGGGAAAACGATAAAAGTTAAAGGATTAATTGTGACGATGATATTGCGGACATCAGCTTTAGCTTGTTTGACAATTTGCTGCGCTACCCAGTCGGGAGACATAATGCCGATCGGGTTTAGATTGCTTTTAAACGGCCCTAAAATCAGTTTGCGAACGATGCAGGGTGCATCCAGCCGTCGCAGGGTGACTAAATCTCCCAAGGCGCGTTTGCTGAGTTCGTACAGAGGACTGACAGCGGGAATCACTTCTGCTTCGGAAGTGTTGATCCATACTTCTTTGCAAGCGATGTTTTCGTTAGTTCGGACTGTTAAGAAAAAGAGTTCCATCAGTCGCCACGCAGAAAAAGTGTTAATTTCGTATGAATTTGCGATCGCCTCTCCGGTTCTTTCTCCCTGTACGTTAATCCCGTGATTGATGACGAGAATATCGATTTTTTCTAACAATTGAGCTAAATCTGCCTCTTGGCCAGCGTGCCAAATTACAGTTTTTACAGGCAAAATCTCGCCGTCTAGATTCAAAGTAATTTCCTCATTTCCAGAGGAGAGGGCGATAACTTTTGCACCAGCTTTGTGCAGGTGTTTGAGAAGCAAACGCCCTAAAGTTCCCGATGCACCGGTGACGGCTACAGTTTTGCCTTTGAGAGAAAGTGCTGTTCCCATAAGTTTATCTATTAAGGTGAAAGTACCGCAATAGTAAGCATTTTGATTGTCAAAGTGATGCCGCCAATGATAAGGTTTATTAACGAACCAGTTGCCGGGGATAGTCTGGAATTCTCCCGGTTGGTGGGTGATGTCGGTTAATTCGTCTGCACCTTTAATGCCACACGCGCGGGCGATCGCGCTCAACAAAAAGCCTAAAGTATAAATACAACCGGCTGCTGCGCCCCAGTGATATGCCGGCAGCCAAAAATAAGCTAAAACCCACAGCAACAAGCCTAAAACCAACATCGCCCCACCTTCGGGCACATCGTGACGCCAGTGTGCTTGCTTGTAAATTGTCTCGCTGACAGCAGTCAAATTCGGGCGGAAAACGCGGTGATGCCAATTGTGCAGCTTTTGCAAAGGCGGCACATAATGAGACGCGACGTGATAAAAGTCTCGGATGATTTCTGCCCAAAAGACAGAAGCTATTCCCACAGCGCCGACTATCCAGTAATTTACCATACTCACAGAAGTTATAAATTTAAGATATTATATCATGTCCTGTCATAAAAAAGGTTTGTAATGAGGACTTTAGTCCTCTGATTGATGCGGACTAAAGTCCTCACTACAAACCAATTTGATTGTGGTGTATCTCTTCGGATACGATCTGAGATATTGTCATTTTTTAACGATCGCTGAAAATGACTTTTATTGCTAGTCTGGCAATTGACTCAGGCGTTTTAAAATCTGCAAAACGCGGTACAATTCATTGCCTAAATTGTGAATTGTGAATTGATTAGATAAGGCATACTCAGGAGTTTCGCCACTTCTGACTAGCTTGACAAAGCTGAAGTTAGCACCTGTGGAAATCATCCCAAAAGTAGGAGTTTCGGGATTGGGATCTGCCAGCATATATGTCAGGAGTTGGGCAAGTGCTTCGTCAGTTGAAAATGAAAGTTGTTTGGATTCAATTACTGTCACCCACAAGTTGGCTTTCATAATCAGGATATCTATTCTGCCTTCGATGATTCTGCCTTCGTCTTCTTCTTGAATGGCGATCGACTTTTCGGCTTTGACTTGAAAAGGAGACTCGTACAAACCGGCAACAAACAAAATGGGGCTAATAATTGTCAGCTTGACTGCATTTTCTAATACAGGCGGGGAGTCTACCAAGTTGTAGTAGATATCTTGAACGCGATCGAGTAATTGTTTCTCGAAATCAGTTACTTCGGGTAAGTTTTCTTGCCATTCTGGGAAGAAATCAGCTTGACGAACTCGCTGCAATCCGAAGTTATCGATTAAATAGCGGAGGTTGATGTCTCTTGCTTGAAGTTTTTGCATTATGATTAATAAAGGCTTTTATGGTTATTAATAAGTTTAGCATAATTTTGATTTTTAACCGCAGATGAACGCAAATGAACGCAGATGAAATGCAGATAAAGGAGATTTGGCTGAGATGTCTGTTTATGGGGATTTCCGATCGCCATTTTGCTGTTTTTGGGCTGCTTGCATTTGCAGCAATTGCGGCACGGTGACAAAACGATATCCCTGCTGTTTGAGTTTGGGAATAATTGCCGACACGGCCTCGACTGTTTGCTGGCGATCGCCCCCGCCGTCGTGCAACAATACGATCGCCCCGGTTGAAGCTTGGGATAGCACGCTACGGGCGATCGCAGCGGCCGGAGGTTGCAGAAAGTCTTTAGGGTCGATCGACCATATGACAACTACATAATTTTTCTTTTTAGCATAATCTGCAAAACCGTTATTTAAACGGCCGCCTGGGGGACGAAACAAGAAACTTTTTGCCCCACTCGATCGATAAATGTGCACGCCAGTATTATCAATTTCATCCGATGCTGTTTTCTCAGTAACATTATGATAAAAGTGATGCCAAGTATGGTTGCCGATCGCATTTCCCGCTTTTACTACTTGTTTCGCAATTTCAGGATTTTCTCGCAAATTAGCCCCCAAACAAAAAAATGTAGCTACCACATTATGTTTCTGCAAAACTGCTAATATTTTCAAAGTTTCTGCAGTTGGCCCATCGTCAAACGTCAGCGCGATAACTTTTGAATCGCTGATACTTGCTTTATAAACAATCTGGCTGCGAAATTGCGTCGGCGGTGCGAATACCAAAGGTTGTTCGGCGGGTTTCGGAGTCGGAGTTGTGGCGGGAGAAGGCTGTATTTGCGGTTTTCGCGGTTTCAGGAGGTTGGGCGGGAAATTGTCAAAAGGGGGGATTTGGGCGAGGGAATTGGAATTGCCAGTTTGTCGATTTTCTGATAATAGTAAAATTAGGGCGATCGATCCGATCAGTATAATACTTTTAATCGCTAATTTTTTAGTAAAATTGGTATTCATTAACTGTAATATTTTCTGTTAACGATATAACGATAGCTTACAACTTTGTCTAAAATTAGTTAAAATTCAAGATATAGCAATCCTAAATCATTATCCTTACCGCGAACATAAATGTGATTTCCCCAAAATCCATCTGTAGGGACACGGCACTGCCGTGTCCGGGAGACGGCAGTGCCGTGTCCCTACAGAAAATCATTTAGGATTGCTATAGCAACGCATAACAACAGGAGAAAAGCCATGATTGCTCCGGCAAATCTCAGCCGCATCACGATTCCCCCTCTGGAAAATGGCGATTTGCTCAGCCGTGCAGAATTCGAGCGGCGCTATACAGCCATGCCCGCACTCAAAAAAGCAGAATTAATTG
>JBBSNU010000078.1:0-11854 GCA_038260455.1 Chroococcales cyanobacterium
AACACATTCTTTGCTAGTACAAAAATTCTGTTAATAGTCATTTGTTATTTGTCATTGGTCATTGGGCATTGGGCATTGGGCATTGGGCATTGGGCATTGATAATCCCTCATTCCGAGGATCTACCTCAATTAACTCACTGGTTACTTGTTCGACATAACGGCGTAAAATCGGAGATAAATAAGCATCGACAACCGCAGTATCTCCCCGCGAAACTAATTTCATAAGCGGGCTGACTTCGTGAGATACTGAAATTTGAGTAAAGCCAATTTCTTTCGCTATTTGAGCAACTTTTTTTTCGTGTTCCGAGTAGCGGTAGCCGTGCATAAAGACGATCGCACAACTGCGAATTCCGTCATCATAGGCTTGCTGCAAAGATGGGATAAAATCCAAATTCACAGCCATTAACTCCTCACCTCCGGCGCTGTAGCGTTCGGCAACTTCGATCGCGCGATCGTACAGCATTTCTGGTAAAATAATGTGGCGGGCGAAGATATTCGGGCGGTTTTGATAGCCAATTCTCAGCGCATCACCGAAACCCTTAGTAATTAGCAGAATAGTGCGATCGCCCTTACGTTCCAGCAAAGCATTTGTCGCCACCGTCGTACCCATTTTAATCGCTGCAATCTCCCCCGCCGGGATCGATTCCCCCGCCTCAATCCCCAAAATATCGCGAATTCCTTGCACTGCTGCATCGGTGTAGCGATCGGGATTTTCCGACAGCAGCTTGTGAATTACGAGCTTACCATCGGGCTTTTGGGCAACAATATCAGTAAAAGTGCCGCCGCGATCGATCCAGAATTGCCAGGAAGTGCGATCGGGAAAATCAGCATTCATATCTTCTTCTCTCATCTTCTTTCTTCCTTCGCGCCCTTCGCGCCTTCGCGGTTCGTTAAAATAAAATTATAGATATCCAATAGCCTCAACCAAACCCCGACAAACACCAGCAAGAAAATCCAAATCTAAAGTCTCAATCTTATCACTCGGTTGATGATAATATGGATTCCGCATATTAGCCGTATCCGTCACCATAATAGCCGGATAACCATTATCCCAAAAAGGAGCATGATCGCTGAGGCGAGTATCCGGTACAATTAAACCTCGATTCGGCACCGGCAGCCACTCGCAAGCTTGACCCGATTTTCGGATATTTCCGCTCAAGGCCATCATATCGCGAACAGTCCGCAAGTTCCCGATTAAAGCAATGAAATTGCCAATATTCGGATAAAAATATTTTAGTCCCGCCGGATAGCTTTGGGAGTTCGGAGTGCGATCGCAATAACCCAACATTTCCAAAGAAATCATCAACCGAATTGACTGTTGCTGTTGTTTGTATTTAGCGGCATGATGCTTGCTACCCCAACAACCAGCTTCTTCCATATCGAAGGCAACTAATTGTACTGGATATTGTAGCGGTTGAAGTGCGATCGCCCTTGCGAGTTCCAGCAACACAGCAACACCCGTAGCATTATCATCAGCCCCAGCCGTCCCCGGCACAGTATCGTAATGAGCACCGATAATAATCGGCAAATTTTCTTGCTTCCCCCCCTTAGCAAGGGGGGGAATTTTTCTTGCTTCCCCCCCTTAGCAAGGGGGGGATTGAGGGGGGGTAAATCCAAGATAAAATTGTGATGAATTCGCCCGCGCACCGCAAAATCGTCGATTTCTACAGTTCCCCACTGTCCCAATTGTTCGCGGATGTATTGCTGGACATAGAAATGTCCTGCGGATGCGAGGTATGGATTGCGATCGCGTACAATTTGAATTAGGTGGCTGTGCAGGCGTTCTTTGAGCTCCATGCGATCGCAGATACAATGAGTACACTCAAATTATATGAGATTGAATTATGATTGGAGAAGTCAGAATCCAAAATTACAAGTCTATTCAAAAGCTGAAGCTGGAATTAGGACGAGTCACCGTATTGATTGGCGAAAATGGCTGCGGCAAAAGCAATATTTTGGAAGCGATCGCCCTGGCTTCTGCGGCGGCGAGTGATAAACTGGATAACGAGTTTCTTGCTGCACGGGGGATTCGGGTGACAGAACCTCAATTTATGCGATCGGCTTTTGAAAAGGAAAATTTAACTAAAGATATCAGCATTGAATTCAGACAGAATGATCGAGAACAATTTAGTTGTATTTTACAAAATGATAATTCTCACTATTCTCAGTGGGTTAGTAAAAACTTTTTTGGTAATTCTGAAGCCTTTCTAAAAGATGCTATTAATTTGGTCATTCAAAAACATGGGGGAAGAGATAAATTAAAATCTCTACTAGAAGAAGAAACGGAGCTTTCAGAACAAGTATTCTCAAGCTTCAAAAAGGATGCCGAATCATTTATTCCAATACTTCACTTAAATGAATTTATAATTTACTCTCCTGAAAACCCAGCTTTACGAACTTTTGAAAAAGAAGGGCAAATTCAACCGTTAGGCATTAATGGCGAAGGCTTGTTTAAACTTTTAAATTTTTTAACCTTCGATAAAAATCAAGACAAACTTAATGAAATTAAAAAAAAGCTGCAATTGATAGATTGGTTTAAAGATTTTGAAATCCCTCAAAAATTAGCAGCAATGCAGACTTCTCTCCAAATCAAAGATAGGTACTTAGATACAGATTTAAGTTATTTCGACCAAAGAAGCTCGAATGAAGGCTTTTTGTTTTTACTTTTTTACTTTACCTTGTTCATCAGCGAGCTCACACCTCAATTTTTTGCAATTGATAACATTGACGCTTCTCTTAACCCCAGGTTATGCCGCCGATTAATGAAAGAATTAGTCGAACTAGCAAAGAAACATGATAAACAAGTCATTTTTACAACTCACAACCCAGCAGTTTTGGATGGTTTGGATTTAGATGATAAGGAACAGCGGCTGTTTGCGATCTACCGCAGCCAATTAGGGCATACTAAAGCAATACGCATTCTCAAACCTGAACCTTTGGAGGGACAAGAACCTGTATCATTATCAGAGGCATTCTTGAGAGGCTATATCGGCGGACTTCCTGAAAATTTTTAATATGATTAAGTTTGGATTGATTACAGAAGGACATACTGATCAGATTGTTATTAAGAGTATTTTAGCTGGATATTTCAACAGATCAGATCTAGTTATCAGACCACTGCAACCAGAAATAGATAAAGACAAAAACCCTGGTGGTTGGACTCTAGTTTTTGATTATTGCAGGTCAAAAAAGTTTCGAGAATCATTTCAATCTAATGAGTATATCATCATTCAAATAGATACTGATGTTTTGGTGGATTCAGACAATTATAATTACAATGTTCCCAGTCGAGATGAAAATGGTAATCAATTTACTATTCAGCAGTTGATCGAAAAAGTTATTGAAAAATTCAGAGATGTGATAGGTGAGGAATTTTACGATAAATATCAACAGCGGATAGTGTTTGCAATTTCGGTTGACTCTATTGAGTGTTGGCTACTCCCATTGTATTATACAGACAATAGAAAAGCTAAATCAAAAAACTGTCTCGATACGTTAAATCAGGCACTTTCCAAGAAACATGATTTTACAATTGACGCTAAAAATCCTGATTATTATCGAGAAATTGCCAAACAATATGGCAAGCATAAAATTTTAATGAAGCATTACCAAGATAATCCTAGTCTGAAATTTTTTATAGAAGAGATTGAGAGTAGAAATATTCAAATTGTTGAAGAGGATGACTGGTAACGATCAAGATTTTTATGTCGTATAATAGAGACAAAAATTAGGAGATTAGTATGCAAGTATACAAACTTAGAGGTAAAATCGATGCAACTGGCAATTTGGTAGCTTTGGAACCCGTGGATATGCCGCCCGGAGATGTGGAAATCATCGTTTGGCCGGTAGCTGATGCTGTTAAACTGGCTAGCGAGTCGAAAAGTGCGATACCTGAGACGAAGTTTAAAACGAAGGTGAAAGCATTTCAAGCTTTGTTTGAGAATAGTCAGCCTGCCCCGCCTGACTTCGATGCAGACGAAGCTAGATGGGAAGCTTTGAAGGAGAAATACAACTTGTGAAAGTCCTCATGGACACCAAGGATTCAAGACTTAACAAATTCTCCCTCTAGCAGTTTTCAATTCTATGAAATACAGGACACGGCACTGCCGTTTCCCTACCCGAAAACTGCTATAAATTTCTATGAAATACAGAAATACAGGACACGGCAGTGCCGTTTCCCTACCTGAAAACGGCTATAAATTTCCCAAAATCCTAAACTTCCGACTCCAATTCTGTAGCCCGTAATTTAACTGGAAATTCAACTTTACTCAACTCAGACGACTCTAATAACTGCACTTTCTCCTCAGAATTAGCTGCACCATTCCGCCCTTTTCCCAACTTCTCCGCCAAAGTATCCCGCTGGTTGATCAGATAAATACTCACCAACGTCAGCCCGACTCCCATCGATTGCAGCGGATTCAACACCTCACCCAAGAACAAATTGCCGAACAGCAAAGCAAAAACTGGGGTAAGAAACGTCAGAGAACTTAGACTCGTCAGACTGCCGCTAGAAGCAAAGTAAAAGAATAAACCGTAGGCGATCGCACTTCCGAACACAGTAGAATAACCTAAAGCCATCCAACCCGAAAAATCGATATTCACAAACTGCTCAGACTCAGTAGCCGCCGAAATAGCCAACAGTGGCAAACCGCCCAAAATCATATGCCAGCCCGTCGCCACAATCGGGTCAACATAGCGGCATACCCAGCGCACCAAAACCGTACCCACAGCCATCGACAAAGCCGCCAACAGCATCAACCATTCCCCGCCCTGAAACACACTTTCGATACCCGCAGAAACCTGCGCGCTTTCAGGATGAAACAGCCCCAAAATCCAGCCATCAGGCAAACCAATTAAACTAATCCCAACTACGCCGATTGCTAGTCCCAACCAGCCCCAAAAACCAATTTTTTCTTGAAACAGCCACAAACACAAAATCGCCACTGCTAGCGGTTGAGAATCAATCATCACCGAGCCCAAACCCGCACCGGTTCTCGCCAAACCTTCGGCTAAAAAGCCTTGAAACAAAGTACCGTCAACCAAAGCAAACAGCGAAATCCACAGCCAAGCTTTCCAACCCTGCGGTTGCTGTTTTCCCATCAATGCCGCCGCCAGCAACACCAACACGCCCGCAGGTAATAAACGCACGACAGCCACAAACAGCGGTGTCGTGTGCGGCATCACCCCTTTCATCGCTACCATTGCGGTTCCCCACAGGAAAAACGGCGCGATTAGCAACAGCGGCGCAAAGGGCAGTTTAGAATCGGTAATTTTTAGCTGCATGGCGGGGACTCCAAATAATTGATGAGGGTGGCTCTCACGAGAATGATGTAGATTTGTTAAGCAATTTTTACAATTATAGATCGAAGGTGGGTTAAGTGCGATCGCACGGGTGGCAAGAAACCCGGTTTTTTCACCCAGATATTCGCTTCAAACCGTTAATCTCGCTAAAAAACCCGGTTTCTCCAGTCTCATCGAGTAGCCAGAAACCGGGCTTTTTCACCCAAATATTCGCTTCAAACCGTTAATATCGCTAAAAAACCCGGTTTCTTGAGTCTCGCGAATCGCCAGAAACCGGGTTTTTTCACCCAGATATTCGCTTCAAATCGTTAATATCGCTAAAAAACCCGGTTTCTTGAGTCTCGCGAATCGCCCTCTTCCCTCTTCCTTCTTCCTTCTTCCCTCTTCCTTCTGCCTTCTTCCCTCTTCCTTCTTCCCTCTTCCTTCTTCCTTCTTCCTTCAGATGAGTCACACTAGAAGTCAGCTACAAAATTCCACATTGCCTGTAAACTGCCCATGATTTGGCCATTCAAGCCCCGCTACCGCAAACAAATCGCCCGCATCGAAGTCACCGGAGCCATCGCCGGAGAAACCCGCAAACGAGTTCTCGAAGCGCTCAAAACCGTTGAAGAACGCAAATTTCCCGCCTTGCTGCTGCGGATAGACAGCCCTGGCGGCACAGTCGGCGATTCCCAGGAAATTTACAGCGCGCTCAAGCGTTTGCAAGAAAAAATCAAAATAGTCGCCAGTTTCGGCAATATTTCAGCTTCTGGCGGAGTCTATATCGGCATGGGAGCTCACCATATCGTTTCCAATCCCGGTACAATTACCGGCAGCATTGGCGTGATTATCCGGGGTAACAACCTAGAAGGGCTGTTAGAAAAAGTCGGCGTTTCTTTTCAGGTGATTAAATCGGGGCCGTATAAAGATATCTTGGCATTCGATCGACAATTGACCGATCCCGAACAGCAAATTCTGCAAGATTTGATCGACACCACCTACCAGCAATTCGTCGAAACCGTCGCCGAAGCCCGGAAACTCCCAGTTGAAAAAGTCAAAACCTTTGCCGACGGTCGCATTTTTAGCGGTCAGCAAGCCTTAGAATTGGGTGTAGTCGATCGACTCGGAACCGAAGAGGACGCTCGCCGCTGGACAGCCGAACTCGCAGGTCTCGACCCCGAAAAAACCGAATGCTGCACCCTAGAAAAACAAAAACCTTTCCTAAATCGGGTCTTGGGGAGTAGTCTGGATACATCCGGGCTTTCAGCTTACAAAAACTTGCTGGAATTCGAGCTTTCTACTAGCGGTTTGCCGCTGTGGCTGTATCGCCCGTGATTTAATAGTCATTAGTCCTTAGTCATTAGTCCTTAGTCATTAGTCCTTAGTCATTAGTCAGCAGTCAGCAAATAATAAGTAAAAATTACTGACTAATGACACCTAACAGCTAATAAGTAGGTCGGCTCCAAAAAACCTAGTATCTTGTAGGGGCGGGTTTAGCTAAAAATCACTCCTATACAAGCGATTTTATGAGTGCAAAACCCGCCCTCCCCATGTAATGTTTATTTGTAACCACCTACATAGCTAAATAATAACTAATAACTAATAACTAATGATTAATAACTAACGACTAATGACCAATGACTAATGACCAATGACTAACTGACAAAAAAATGGAGAATATTTGCGTGGAATGGCAAGTGCGGGCGATTCGCGGGGCAACAACTGCCAGCGAGAATTCGGTAGAAGCAATTCGAGAATCGGTGAGAGAATTGTTAGATGAATTAGAAACAAGAAATAATTTAGATCCGGAATTAATGATTAGTGCTACGTTTTCTGTCACCCGCGATTTGGATGCTATCTTTCCGGCCGCGATCGCCCGCGAACGCCCCCGCTGGTGTAATGTTCCTTTATTGGACGTGCAGCAAATGTACGTTGAGGGTGCTTTAGAACGCTGCATCCGTTTTTTAATTCACATCAATTGGCCCGCACACACTGAAATTTATCATCCTTATTTGCGCGGAGCTCAAAATTTGCGCCCCGATTGGAATTTAGCCGTCGCGCTTGCTGCAGAAAAATAAGAAAATCACTTTTTGATTGATTCAAGAGTTAACCCACCAGCAACGGTGGGTTTATTTTTAACTGAGTTAGAAGAAGCAAATCTTTTGTGTTATCCTTAGTAGAGGAGGATGTTTATGAACAGAACAAATCTATTATCTCGGATTTCGATAGATCCGAATATATGTTTGGGCAAGCCCAGTATACGGGGACATCGCATCTGGGTTTCCCTGATTTTAGATTGCCTAGCTAGCGGAGCAACAATCGAGGAAATTATTCAACAGTATCCAAGTATAGAGCGAGAGGATATTCTGGCTTGTATTGCCTACGGTGCTGAGGTAATTGATAAAAATAGCGAACCTCCACAGTTAGCAAGTCTCAAGCCCGATCGAGTGATTTATGCCGACTTTTCAGAAATGGCAAACGATACAGAATATCAAGCAGAAGCTTTGGCAATTTGTCAAGAATTTGAGGTGGCGGACTGGGAAGCTTGGCTAATAGGTGAGTCTGAATATGAGACGCGGTGAAGTTTATGATGTTAATTTAGAACCCGTTCAAGGTTCCGAACAAGGAGGAACTCGCCCCGCCATTATTGTTAGCAATGATTCAATAAATGCGTCGAGTCAAGTTGTGCTTGTGGTTCCTTGTACCACTTATCGCCCTCCACGCCGGATTTATCGCAGTCAGATACTGATAATTGCTCCTGACGGGGGATTCGATCGCGATTCAATAGCACTTGGAGAGCAAGTTAGGGCTATAGCGAAAACTCGCCTCTTGCGTAAACGGGGGATACTTTCTGAGTCTGCTTTGGTAGAATTAGATCGTGCTTTGTCGATCGCCTTAAATTTGTCCGGTTACAACGAATCCAGTTAAAACACTCGGTTTCCTTAGTAAGGAGTGCGTAAGCCCTACTTTCCTTCTTCCCTCTTCCTTCTTCCCTCTTCCTTCTTCCCTCTTCCTTCGCATAAAAAAACCGGCTTCTCGAAGAAACCGGGTTTTAGATCAATCAATGGCTTTCTTGTGATGCAGCCTAATCCCTAAAAAAATGTCATATATAAAACTCCAAAAGTCCTTTTTCCCTTCCAATATTCCCAGGCTTTGAGGAGAACCCTTTTCATCTAACAGCGGCTTCACAGCTTCGTAAGCTGGCTTGTAATTGTACCAAGGAATTGAAGGCCACAAATGATGGATCAAATGATAGTTCTGTCCCAAAATTAAAATATTCAGAATCGGACTCGGATATACTCTGGCATTTTTCCAGCGATCGCGCTCGTGAAACGGACGGTGCGGCAAATAATCAAAAAATAACCCCAAGGCTAACCCCACCACCAAAGCAGGAGAAAACCAAAAATTCAGCACGTAACCTAAATGGTCGTATTGAATGGAGATACAAACCACTCCAATTACAAACAAACGGCTGAAAAACCATTCCCAAAGTTCGTGTTTCCGCCACAGTTTGCGCTTAAAGAAGAAAATCTCGTGGTAAAAAAACCTCGCAGCAATTAACCACAAAGGCCCGCCAGTAGAAACATAATGGTCTGGATCGTTTTCTGGGTCATTGACGTGGGCGTGATGCTGCATATGTACCCGCGTAAATACCGGGAAAGCAAAGCCCAACATCAGCGCGCTACCGTGTCCCAAAATAGCGTTAATTGTGCGATCGCGGTGCGCCGCGTTGTGAGACGCATCGTGAATGACTGTTCCAGCCATGTGCAACGCCAGCACGTTCAGCGAAAAACAACACCAATCCGGCCAGTCCCCGTACCAGTAGCCCACAAAGGAAATCGCGATAATCGCTAATGCACTCAAAAACAACAGCAGCGTCGGATTCAAGTCACCGGGAGGACTCAGAAACTCTTTCGGCACTGTCAGCGGCCGTCCTGCCTCCGACATCTTTGTTAACACTCCTTAATATTTCACACTTGCGTAGTATAAGATACAAGCTCCCCTATAGTAAACTTTCGTAAAAAAAATGAATCTAATACCATTTTTCTAAAGATATGCTATGGATGAAGTCTGAGCCACCCCTTACTAAGCGGGGGTTGGGGGGGGGTAAGATCTAGCGCTACTTTATGAAATTGGTATTAGGTACGCGGGACAATCCCAAATCTCCAATCCCAAATTAAAATTGTTTGACCCGCAAGCTGACCAACTTTTCGAGACGGGATATTTAAAAGTTCGCCCGATCGCAAATTCGATCGCCACAATGGTAGAGTTTTTGTATTATAGGCATCTTGACCCCGCCCAAAAACGGATACAAGTTTCCGACAAAACTCGCCAGCAGCCCCAAATTTTAGACTAAGAGTTCAGCTCCCAGATTCATCTGTAGACTAAATCTCAAATCTCAAACTTGTAGGGCCAAGTCGAAGAATCTCAAATCTCAAATCGACCGACTGTCTTTCCACCCGCCTCCCCAGAACACCGCTGATGCAATTGCCAAAAGCCCTACGCCGAACTAAAATTGTCGCCACCATTGGCCCTGCCACATCCAACCCACAAGTGCTGCGCAACCTCATAGAAGCTGGTGCTACAACTTTGCGACTCAACTTTTCCCACGGAACAGAAGAAGACCACCACCGCAGCATTCGCTTAATCCGGCAAACTTCCTTTGAACTCAACCAGCCGGTCGCCATCCTCCAGGATCTCCAAGGCCCAAAAATTCGTTTGGGGCGCTTTGAAACAGGCTCTATAGTTGTCAAAAACGGCGATTCCTTCATTTTGACCAGCCGCCCGGTTGTCGGCACAGAACTCATTTCTTCCGTCACCTACGAAACCCTAGCTTCGGAAGTCCCAGAGGGAGCCACGATTCTGCTAGACGACGGGAAAGTAGAAATGCGCGTCGAAAAAGTAGACCGCGGCGGGGGAGAATTGTTCTGTCGCGTCGTCGTTGGCGGGCCGCTTTCCAACAACAAAGGCGTAAATTTTCCGGGAGTTTACCTGTCAATCAAAGCGCTGACTGACAAAGACCGCAAAGATTTAATGTTCGGCCTCGACCAAGGTGTCGATTGGGTAGCTTTGAGCTTCGTGCGGAATCCCCAGGATATGCTGGAAATTAAAGAACTGATTGCTAGTGCGGGCAAGCAAGTACCGGTGATTGCTAAGATCGAAAAGCACGAGGCGATCGAACAAATGGAAGAAATTCTCGCCCTTTGCAACGGCGTGATGGTCGCCCGGGGCGATTTGGGAGTAGAACTTCCCGCCGAAGACGTGCCGATTTTGCAAAAGCGGCTGATTGCGACTTCCAACCGCATGGGCATTCCGGTGATTACCGCTACCCAGATGCTCGACAGCATGGTCAACAATCCCCGTCCTACCCGCGCCGAGATTTCCGACGTGGCTAACGCCATTCTGGACGGAACTGATGCGGTGATGCTTTCCAATGAAACGGCTGTTGGCAACTTTCCTGTCGAAGCGGTGGCGACGATGGCGAGAATTGCGGTGCGGATGGAGAGGGAAGGAATTAAGCGCAATATTAGAAATGTAGAAGATGTTGGTCGATCGATCCCCAACGGCATCAGCCAAGCAGTCAGCCAAATCGCCGAACAGTTAAACGCCGCGGCGATTATGACACTGACCAAAACCGGCTCTACAGCCCGCAATGTCTCGAAATTCCGACCAAAAACTCCAATTTTGGCAATTACTCCCCACGTAGACGTAGCCCGACAACTGCAATTAGTCTGGGGAGTCAAACCCCTGTTGGTGCTAGATTTGCCCTCCACAGGCCAGACATTTCAATCTGCGATGACTGTCGCCCAAGAAAAAGAATTATTGTCCGACGGAGATTTAGTGGTGATGACCGCCGGTACTCTGCAAGGGGTTGCCGGCTCGACGGATTTGATCAAAGTTGAAGTAGTGACAGCAGTTTTAGGCAAAGGCACCGGAGTCGGTTTGGGCTCGGTAAGCGGGATGGCCAGGGTGGCTCGCACTGCATCGGATGTGTCGAATTTCCGCGCTGGAGACATTTTGGTAGTGGAGCACACCAGCGCCGATTTTGTGGAGATGATTCGCAAAGCTGCAGGTGTGGTGACGGAGGAGGAAAGTTTGACTTCTCACGCTGCGATTATCGGTTTGCGTTTGGGCGTGCCGGTGATGGTGGGTGTGGAGAATGCGATGCGGATAATTCGGGACGGCACTATGCTGACGCTGGATATGCAGCGGGGTTTGGTTTATTCCGGCGCAAGAGCCGGCTCAAATGACGGGGAACTGGTCGTTTAACAAGTTTAGCTTTGTTCGCCTGCGGGGTCAAAAACCCGGTTTCTGCTTTAATGTCGAAGGCCAAGATTTTGGGTAGAAACCGGGTTTTTAGAGTTCAGCGTCCTCAAGTTATGAGTTGTGGAATTTTTAATTAAATTCTACAAATCATTGATTTTTTCCTTAGTTTGTGATATTATTCATAATCGTCTTGCCGATGTAGCTCAGGGGTAGAGTATTCGATTCGTAATCGAACGGTCGTGGGTTCAAATCCCACCATCGGCTTTGGGTTTCAGGATTCTTGCGAAATCAAAGCAATAAATTTAAC
>JBBSNU010000079.1:0-11847 GCA_038260455.1 Chroococcales cyanobacterium
ACTGCCGTGTCCGTATTCGTTACACAATATTCGTAGGGAAACGGCACTGCCGTGTCCGTATTCGCCCGTATCCTCAACTATCTAAAAAAATACAGAAAGAGGACACAGCAGTGCTGTGTCCCTACAGCCCTAAAACCTCACAGTCACCAAAATCACCCGCCGAGGCTGATCTTCCGCTTCAACAGTAAACTCAACACGCCCAAAACCTTTCGGCCCCGGTTCAACTAAATCGTAGCGAGATGTCACCGTCCCCGCTGCTGTGTCATATTGAGCAAAAACAGCACCAGGATTTCTCCCAGCAGAGGCATCGCTATCACCTCCCCAGGATCCCCAATCATCCAATCGCGATCGAGTTGGTAATAACGAAGCTGCGATTTCTGGCGGTGTTAATCTTTGGTCTGCTAAGACTCTTTGGGCGTTATGAATCGCGCACATTGTCGGCCCCGAAATTTTGGCATCGCTATATTGACCTTCCCACTTTTGTACGAAGCCAAAACCGACATTCGGGCCGACTTTATCCTGTCTTTGTCTGCCCCACAGCCGACTTGTATCGGAGGCAAAGTTAGAACCGCTACCAGTTACGGCTAATTCGGTTCTTTTGCTGGTAAAATTGCGATTGACAAATTCTTTATCTGCCGTGCGAATGGCGCTGGCGGCGGCTGATTCTATTTTATTGCTAACATTACTATTTCCTTGTAAGATTGGTGAGAGAACACCGGGGATGGGCTGTGCTCCACAATATTTTTGAATACCGTTGAAAACGCGATCGGCTGATAAGGCACTAATCGGAAATTCTAGGGAATAAGCTTCGGCGGGTTTGGGGAAGAAAATGCCCGATGTTGCGGAAGCAGCAAAAGAAGCTCCACCCCAGATGATGATACGATTAAATTGACGGCGGCTGATACTCATAATTTATCTTCTCCCAGGAGAGCGTGCCCCCGGCTCAATTTGAGCTTTCATAAAGTAGTAGGGAGTAAAACTCTGACAATTTGTAGCTCTAGCACAAAATACTTCTACTGCTAGACTTTTGCCATTGCTAATATCTACTATCATTGTATTTACTTGACCTTGCTCGCCAGTGCGAGAAGCTACTTGATTTCCGTCAATATAAACATCTATTCGTGCTGGTGGGGAATTTTCGGTGTCAGGAACCGCAAACTCCAATCGGAGAGAAGCGGGGCCACCAGCAAGCCTACAAGTTATAGCGGTACCATTTTGAATATATAAAACAGTGGTGTAAATTTGTCTGCCTACAGAAATATCTTGTTGCCTAGCCTTCCAGTAACCCGATCGCTGAACACATGGCAGGTCAGCCAAAGGAATAGGGCGCTGGGCCTGGGCCACTTGTGCCCCAATAGTCGCTAGAGTAAAAGACAACACCCCAGCGGAGAGCCAACCACTGAGCCACCGAACTCGCTTCATAAAATATCCTGCCAAAACTTTAAACTACTATAAAGGATGAGCTGTGTACGAAAAGTCCTGACTTTTGACAGATGACAAAATCTAAATTGTTTCATTTGTACGAATTGTCAGGTATAATAAATTGCGTAAACTCCAGCGTCTCCTTTATGTATGGATATTGCCGCAGCTTTAAAACTGGCAGATGACCTAGTGTTTGCCCAAACGGGAAAGCGCTTAGATTATGTGCAAGAAGCTATCCTGCGGGGAACATTCAAAAAACGCACCTACACGCAAATTGCTAAGGAAGTTTACTCTAGTTCAAGTCATGTGAGAAATGTCGGTTCGGAACTCTGGAAAATACTTTCTGAAGGATTGGGCGAAAATATTACTAAGGCTAGTTTGAAACCAATATTAGAAAATGGAAATTTTTATAATTATCAATCAACTATTGTTGAAAATATAACAGGTGAGAATATAACAGTTAATAAAAACCTTAATATTTGTTCTAAGAAAGCCCGTGAATCTAGGGAATCGCCCGCAACTCACCAAAACCCGCAACCAACAACCAAACAGTCCCGCATCGACTTAGGCGACGCACCCGAAATCCTCACATTTTACGATCGCACATCCCAACTCACAACCCTCGAAAACTGGATTTTAGCAAATCGCACCCGTCTCATCACCATCCTAGGATTAGCTGGAAGTGGCAAAAGTGCGATCGCCCTCCAACTAATCCAACAAATTCACCACCAATTCGACTGCATCATCTGGCGAAGTCTCCGCAACTCTCCACCGCTGAGTGCACTCCAAACCGACTTAATTCAATCCCTATCGCCGCAGCAAGAAACTAACCCCCCCAACCCCCCCTTATCAAGGGGGGGCGAAGAGATTCAACCTCTTTCTCCCCCCTTATCAAGGGGTGGCGAAGAGATTCAACCTCTTTCTCCCCCCCTTAGCAAGGGGGGGTTGGGGGGGTTATCGAATATTTGCGATTGCACCGCTGTCTCATCATCCTCGATGATGTCCAAACAATCTTCAGCAGCCAACAACTAGCAGGAAACTACAAACCAGGCTATGAAAATTATGGTACTTTCTTCAAACAAATAGCAGAATCATCTCACAACAGTTGCTTAATTTTGCTCAGTTGGGAAAAACCCCGAGAAATTGCAGCATTAGAAGGCGAGCACAAAAATTGTCAAACATTGCAACTCAACGGTTTAGGCGAATCAGCGCGAGAAATATTTAGAAAAAAAGGTTTACTTGAATCAGAAAAATGGTCAGAATTGATTGAGCTTTACAAAGGCAATCCATTGTGGTTAAATATAGTAGCGACAATAATTCAAGACTTATTTGATGGCAAAATTTCGGCTTTCTTATCTTATGATAGTCTAGTTTTAGGAGATTTAGAATATTTATTGCACCAACATTTTCAGCGGTTGTCGGAACCAGAAAAACAGGTGATGTCCTGGTTAGCCAATCAAACCGCAGCAGTGGAAATCTCAAACAAGCCAAGGGCGATCGAATTATCGCCTTCAGAATTCCTCAAAGCTTTGGAATCATTGAGACGGAGGTTGTTGATAGAAAAAGTGCAAGAGGGCGAGTGTACGTTGTTTAGTGTCCAGCGGGCGATCGCAGAATATGTAAAAACTAACATCAAATAACTGCAAAACAAGGATTCCGTAGGGGCGGTGCCTCGTTTCCGCCCCGCCTTCAAATCTATATTCAAGCAAATAGCAAGTTTTCTACTAGAGTTTTAGGTTCAGGGAGAGATTTACCATCTACCTGATATTCTTCAACTAAAAGCTCTAATACCTCTACTGCATTCTGCAAAGCTTCTTCGTAGGTATCTCCATGAGTGTGAAACTGCTGAGATGGAAAATCAGGTAAGTGAACTAGGTAACAGTTATCTTCATCCGACCATTGAATAACAATTATATAAGGTAATTTCATGATTCCGATTCCTCTTCTTCAATTGCTTTCAATATGCCAATTTTTCGATTAACTTCTCTCTCTAAATATAGTTTCGCATCATCGCCATCATTTCCAGCAATCGTAATTGGTTCATTAGGTAGTAAAGGATGAACCCATCTTGTATGGCTGCCTTTTGCCGATCGATAAGTAAACCCAGCTTTTAGTAGCAGGCTTTTGAGTTATCGAATCTTTTGGGGCATAAGCCGACATAAAAATTGTGGAAAGGTGACGGAAACACTTTAATTATATTTCAGAAAGTAAGGTTGGTCAAAAGGTTTTCTGCTACATGAATGAGAAGTAGTTTCAGCATCAATCCGCGTTAATCAGCGGTTAAAAAACCCAAAAATCCAACTTTCCCCAAAACTTGGGGCCAAAAACCCCCATTTAGCCCTAAAATAAAAAAGACTGACTAGCCAACAAAGCCCTATGTTTGAAGCCCTTGCCGATCGACTCGAATCCACCTGGAAAAAACTGCGCGGACAAAATAAAATATCCGAGTCCAACATCCAAGACGCCATCAAAGAAGTCCGCCGCGCCCTCCTGGAAGCCGATGTCAACCTCCAAGTCGTCAAAAACTTCGTCGGAGAGGTAACGGCCAAAGCACAAGGGGCAGAAGTCGTTTCAGGCGTCCGTCCCGACCAACAATTCATCAAAATCGTCCACGACGAACTCGTGCGCGTCATGGGGGAAACCAACGTACCCCTCGCCACCGCCGAATCCGGGCCCACAGTCATCCTGATGGCGGGTTTGCAAGGAACCGGGAAAACCACGGCCACGGCCAAACTAGCCCTGCACCTCCGCAAGCAAAATCTTACCGCACTGCTAGTCGCCACCGACATTTATCGACCAGCGGCGATCGACCAATTGCTTACCCTCGGCAAACAAATCGACGTACCAGTATTTGAATTAGGCAAAGATACCGACCCCGTAGAAATCGCCCGCCAAGGGCTCGAACGCGGCAAAGAACTAGGCGTAGATACCATCATCATCGACACAGCAGGCCGCCTGCAAATCGACCAAGAAATGATGGCCGAATTGGCCCGCATCAAACAAACAGTACAACCCCATGAAACGCTGTTAGTTGTTGATGCCATGACCGGCCAAGAAGCTGCAAATTTAACCCGCACCTTTCACGAACAAATCGGGATTACCGGTGCAATTCTCACCAAATTAGACGGCGACAGCCGCGGCGGTGCAGCCTTATCAGTTCGCCAAATATCCGGCGCGCCGATTAAATTTGTCGGCGTAGGCGAAAAAGTGGAAGCATTGCAACCATTTTATCCCGAGCGCATGGCATCGAGAATACTCGGCATGGGCGATGTCTTGACGCTAGTCGAAAAAGCCCAAGAAGAATTCGACATCGCCGATGCCGAAAAAATGCAAGAGAAAATGCTCACGGCAAAGTTTGACTTTACCGACTTTCTCAAGCAAACCAGACTCTTAAAAAACATGGGTTCCCTCGGCGGCATCATGAAAATGATTCCGGGGATGAACAAACTCTCAGACGAACAAATGCGGCAAGGAGAAGTGCAGCTAAAACGCACCGAAGCCATGATTAATTCAATGACAATTGAAGAACGCCGCAATCCCGAACTTTTAGCAAGTTCTCCATCCCGCCGCCGCCGCATCGGAAAAGGCGCAGGCTACGCCGAAAATGACGTAACAAAACTCGTCAGCGACTTCCAAAAAATGCGTACCATGATGCAGCAAATGAGTCAAGGCAACTTTGCAGGAATGCCAGGAATGGGAGGAATGCCAGGAATGGGAGGAATGCCAGGAATGCCGGGAATGGGCGGCCAGAAGAAAAAGAAAAAGAACAAGCCTAAAAAAGGTTTTGGTCAGTTGTAATCGAAGGAAGAAGGAAGAGGGAAGAAGGAAGAAGGAAAAAGTAGAAACCGTAGGGTGCGTCGCTATTCCACTGCTCGTTACCAGGCTCTGCCTGGTAATGCAGATCCAGAGGCTCTGCCTCTCTTTAACCGCCGCTTATAGAGAAAGAAAAGTGTGGCAGTTATTAAATTTTCCTTCCTTATTGTGTAGCAAAAACTTGTAGAAATGGTATGACATGGCAGGATGATCAAAAACCTGTAGGGGTGGGTTCACCAAGAGATTTAAAAGATATCGAAAGACTCAAAAAACCCGCCCCCACCCCGCGCTTATTGCATGAGTTTTTGATGCAAACCTGTCAACCGCAGATGCAAGGCAGATTGACACAGATGCAACGCAGATCATTTCAAGAATTAAGAGCGAATGAATGCAAGAGGTGTAGTATGCTACAAACATTTACTGAACCAGAAACCATATCTTTAGAAGTGCCGAATTCGATCGCCCTATTAGTCACCGGCGAGCAATTCGATGCCCTAGCATTGGCAAATCCCGACTTGAGATTGGAGAGAACCGCACAAGGAGAATTAATCGTGAATCCACCCACCGGAGGAGAATCAGGCAGTCGCAATCTTAGCATCAGCACGCAACTAGGCAACTGGTGTGAAGCAAACGAGGATTTAGGAGAAGGATTTGACTCTTCTACCGGATTCATCCTCCCCAACGGTGCTCGGTTTTCTCCCGATGCTTCTTGGGTGAGTCGAGCTCGCTGGGAAGCACTAACTCCAAAACAGCGAAAAGGCTTCGTTCCGCTGTGTCCAGACTTTGTAGTAGAATTGCGCTCAGCCTCTGACAGTCTCTCGCCCCTCCAAACAAAGATGCGGGAATATATGGCAAACGGGGCGAGATTGGGCTGGTTAATTGACCCGCAAAACCAACGGGTAGAAATTTATAGACAGCAGGCAGAAGTAGAAATATTGCTCAATCCAGCCGAGTTGTCCGGTGAAGATATATTGCCCGGATTTGTGCTAAATTTGAGGCGAGTGTGGCGATAAATAGATTTGGATTGTGATTTTTCGTTTTTCACTCGCAGCCTCTCTAAACACTTTGAATTGCTTGTCTGAATTCGCGCATTGCCTGAAGGTGATTTTCCATATTGATACACCGCGCCAATAGTACAATATCTAAGTCTGGGAGAACACAAGAGCGATCGACCTCTGCATATCCATCATCCCCCAACGAATACAAACGCAGCCTACCATTTTCCCAAAACCAAACTTCAGGAATTTTGAGGCGTTTGTAAGCTTCCAACTTGTTAATACCGCCGCTAGTCACCACCACTTCCACCGCCAAATCGGGAAATTCTCGGTTAGCTCCCAATTTATAGGATTTATCAGCTTCTCGCTTCACCAATCCCGATCGACTTTCCAGCGTCATCGATCCTGTAGGCTGATAATCAATTCCAACTTGCAATAGATAAAGATCGAGTAGAGAACCAATTCGTTCTTTAATAGTTTCATGTTTTTCTCCTGGCATACGTCTAATCTCCAATACCCCATCTAAAAATGACAGCCTGATTCCAGGGCGATCGAGCAACTGTTCAACAGCTTTAAACTCTCTCCAGCTCATACCATCAATTAAGATAGGTTCATCGAGTAATTCTAACTTTTCTAAAGTTGTCGTCATCCCAAACCCTCCTTACTCAATCCCATCTTAATTATATCAGCGTTTATCTGCGATCATCCGCCAATATCTGCGGTTGCCATCCTATCTACTGTCCAAAATGCCCTTATTCTCATCCGGCACAAATTCCGTAACAACTTGGCCGCCGCCACCGTCACCTTTGACAATTACAGTTTGATTTTTAAGCTCTCCCGCCGCCCTCGGCCCAGTCAAATTAAACACCGGATTTAGTTGCTTGTAAACCACATTTCCTTCTGCGTCAAAAGTTTGGTTAGTTAAATACCACGTTATGCGATCGGTATTTAATTGAGATTGACGTTTTTCCCCAATTCCTACCACATTTCCCGTCAAATAAAAAATCTTTTTCTCTAAATCTCCCCGTCCCGTATCCCCAGTCATCGTCACCTTTTCCACCCGGTGAAAAACCTTTACAGGCCCGGGCGATATCACAGATTGGGCCGGAAAATTCCAACTCATCAAACTGCTTTCTATTTGCAGCGGTGGGTCTGATGGCATTAATTGAGCGTTTTTCGTTAATGTCGCAATCTTGGTTTTTAAGTCTACATCTACCTGGTCAGCAAAACCGCTGTCTGTTACTTTTTTATCTTTATATCTGTCAATTTGAGTCGGTTGGTCGCTGTGTACCTTTTGTTGCTCCACAAACCATACTAAATGCTCGGTTCGCAATTGCAAATCTGGATCTTTAACATTCGCCACCACAGACCCGAATAATTCCATCCTCTTAGCCCTGCTGAAAACCCGCGCTTCCTTGGCTGAAGCAGTCACCTGTTTGTTCTGTCCAATCAAATTATTGCGGACAACTAAAACATCTTCCTTCGGCCGCCACTCCAACTCATTTCCCCGCAATACCACGCCATTTTTTAGGTCAGTAGCGACTATGTTACCTTTGAGAAAAACCTGATTTCCTTCCTGAAATACCTGCCCAGTGTCTCCCTGAATGTCGTAAATTTCTTTGCCGTCCTGAAACAATTTCCCAACGGGTTTCTTAACGTTAACTGTCTTTTGGTCTTTGCTGTAAACGGCTGTTTTTGAGTTAACTTTCCAGAAGGTTTCGCCCTTTTCGTTTGCTTGTTCTAGGGTTACTTTGTTCAAAGTTAAACTGCTGTTTGACTCCTGAGCAGTTTTGAGATCCTCAGCTAATTTGTTATTTTGAGTTTCTTGCGGAGCCGCACAAGCACCAATCCCCAAAATCAATGCTGCTAAACATAGCACCATTAATTTTGGGGATTTGAAATTAGGAATTTGTGATTTGAGATTAATCATTGGTATCGGTAATGGGGAATTCGTAATTGATAATTTGGAAATCAAAACAATTAATCAAAAATTAAAAATGTGTCATGCTTTGTCTGAATTTTTAACTTTGAATTCTTAATGATTCAATCCATCACCCATCACCCATCACCAATTACCAATTACCAATTACCCATTACCAAATCCCTATCTGTCGTCGTGTTCGTCCATCAAGCTCAAACCCGACAATGGGCGGTAAGCATAGTTAGGGCGCGATGTTTTTTGGATGTCATCCTTGATCATTTCTAAATCGATATAGCGATCGGCTACATTAATCAAACTGTCACTTGTCATCGATCGCAAACTCACGACTTCCACCCGCACACCGCGATAGCTCACAGCATCCACAGCATAGGCCAAATCGCCATCACCGCTGACCAAAACCGCCGTGTCGTAAGATCCGACTAAGGCCATCATGTCCACAGCAATTTCTACATCCAAATTGGCTTTCTTAGAACCATCTGGTAACTGCACCAAATCCTTAGAAATCACTCGGTAGCCGTTGCGACGCATCCACAGCAAAAACCCCTGCTGTTTCTCGTTAGTGCGATCGACACCAGTGTAGAAAAAAGAGCGTAACAGCCGCGAACCCGCAGTTAAACGGCACAACAGCTTAGTGTAATCTATTTCAATTCCTAACTGTAAAGCCGCGTAAAAAAGGTTAGATCCGTCAATAAAAATTGCCACTCGGCCCCGATTTTCGAGTACCTGTTCCGGCGTAAAAAGGTCGTTGCTTTCTATTCTATTCAACATGATTGTTATGCCTCAATTATTATCAAAGATTGGTTAAGGAAAAAAGTGCTAATTCACCATCTGTCATCAGAAAAATGGGTAGAAACCCCGTCCTTTTAGGACGGCTTTATATTCCCTTTCGGGAAGGAGGGGTATAGTTGCCCCTCCCGTGGAGATATGGTTGTCCCCAAAACTCCCTTGCGGGGTAAAGTTAGCTTGTCGGTCAATGTTTAGTGAGCTTGTTAGGCTGAAAGCACTGTTCCAGTGACCTTAGAACTGTTTAACTTTCAACGATAGAGCGGAAAACTAGCTTCGCATTCTCCGGTATCGTGACTCAAAAAACGTAGTCAGTTAAGACTTAGGCTGGTCAGAACGGCTAGCAAGAATCTCTTACAAGCCTCATGCCGTCAGGGCTGAGGTTCCTGACAACACCCGATCGCTGGCTGCGAACTATGACGGTAATGTTTCTAACAGTTCGAGCCGCTTAAACACTGGTTGGGGTTCTCCCAGAGTTTGGTTGGCTGGCAAAGCGCCCCAGGCAGCATGAACTGCAAAAGTCGCTGAACTGTTAACGGCAACCTGATCGTTAAAGTCAATTGAAAAACCTAGCTGCTGATAGATAGCGTTGCTGATATTAGGAATAATCGGCGATAAAAGGTAAGATGCCAGTCTAACAGATTCCAGAACAGAATATAGCACTTGTTGGAGGCTTTCGATCTGTCCTTGCTTGTACAAACTCCAAGGTGCTTGTACGTCAATAAACTTGTTCCCGGCTCTCACTAATGCAAGCACAGCTTCGCAAGCCTTGCTAAAAGCCAACTCTTCGTAAAAACCAGCGACTCGATCGCCCAAATCCCCGCTCATACTCTTGAGAAGGTTGTCGCCGGGAATGTGTTCCCCCGACACATTTGGCACTGAGCCTCCGCAATATTTGCGAGCCATGTTTAGGGTACGGTTAAGCAAATTTCCCAAATCATTTGCTAGCTCAGCATTCAATATATTGATAAACCGAGTTTCGTTAAAATCGCCGTCTTCTCCGAATTCAATTTCTTTGAGGAAATAGTAACGCACTGCATCAGCGCCGTATTTATTGACCAATTCGACTGGGTTTAAAGTATTCCCCTCCGATTTCCCCATTTTTTTGCCGTCTTTGGTCAAAAACCCGTGAGCGTAGACGCGGCCAGGCACCGACATACCCGCTGACATCAACATTGCCGGCCAGTAAACTGCGTGAAACCGGAGAATATCTTTGCCGATCAAGTGCAGGTCAATCGGCCACCATTTAGATAAAGCATTCTCTAACATCGGATCGCTGTCCGGATCTAGCAAGGCTGTGACGTATCCCAGCAAAGCGTCAAACCAGACGTAAATGGTGTGACTTGAATCAACCGGTATTGGTAGGCCCCATTCGAGATTCACTCTAGAAATCGAAAAGTCTTGCAGGCCGGAGTTGACGAAGCTGAGAACTTCGTTGCGCCGACTTTCCGGGGCGATGAAGTCGGGACGTTCTGCGTACAAGGCGAGGAGTTGGTCTTGATATCGCGACAGGCGAAAAAAGTAGTTTTCTTCGTCGCGCCACTCAACTTCCTTGCTGGTGTGGACGGAACACCGATTTCCCGGTAACAAATCCCGTTCATCTTTAAATTCTTCGCAGGAGACGCAGTACCAGCCTTGTTGCTGGTTCAAGTAGATGTCGCCGGAGTTCCAGACGCGCTGGAAAAATTCTTTGACAATGTACTCGTGGCGGCGCGAGGTTGTGCGGATGAAGCGATCGTACTGGATGTCGAGTTGCTCCCACAGCGCCTCAAAGGCCGGAACTACTAAATCGCAGTGAGCTTGGGGCGATCGTCCCAAACTCTCGGCTGTGCGCTGAATTTTCTGCCCGTGTTCGTCAGTCCCGGTAATCATCAAGACAGATTTGCCCCGCAGCCGCTCAAATCTGGCTAGGGCATCTGCTGCCATAGTCGTGTAAGCGCTGCCAACGTGAGGTAAATCGTTTACATAATACAGAGGCGTTGTAATCGCAAAGGTATTCTTAGTTTTATCGGTCGATTTCATTGAATGCTAAAAAAAATTCCCTAAATTGAGTTTCGATCTTAACTCAGCGTTTAAATCTTTGATGGACTGGCAATCAAGCTAAATTTACTGCAAGTTATTTGCATTTGTCTAACCAGAGCTATTTCCAAAAGAAATATAGCTTTCATATCAACACTAATCTTTTTTAGTTCTTTTTGACGATCTCTCTAAAATGTCTTAATATTTTGACATTTTACTGACTTGTGGCTTTCTAGGATTGTCTGTCCCGCGCCCTTAATTTTTGGATGGCCAAGGTGCGATCGCCCCAATTGCCACCTCCAAGCGAGAAACTAAGCTATCGAGCTCTTAATCGCCTGTAAATCCTCACTGTTTTCGATCGACCCAGGGAGGCAGAAACCCAGTTTTTTAGAATAAAAATCTCTCGTGAAGCGCGAGTGGTTTAGTTTCTTGGCCCAACCAGAGCCTGAAAGCCGAGATTTTTTGTCAATCAACCCCGGTTTTTCGATGTTGCCAGCGGCTTTGGGCCGCACAAACAAACTCAAACCATTTCAACTTCGGGCGATCAAATTAGCGTGCATATAACAAGGTATTAACCCATATTCCGTATCCTGGCCGTGCCACAGTACAATCACTGAGGACGATCGAGTTTTTCAGAGAGCGATCGGGTTTTTTCCTTGTTTGCCTACATAAATATACGGACACAGAGTATAATTTATTGCTTAATTCCTAGATCGAAAACCGTAAAAACCGAATGTAACAGTTGAGGGTGCCGAATGTGGGATCTAAGGAACGAAAATTGAATAACTTAAACATCTGCCACGCTTTTCTATCTCCAGAAGCCGCGAGGTAAAGAGAGGCAGAGCCTCCGGATCTGCATTACCAGGCAGAGCC
>JBBSNU010000080.1:0-11842 GCA_038260455.1 Chroococcales cyanobacterium
GTTGAGTCGCCGTCTCCTGTTACCGAAGCGGGCCGGCGTTCAGTTGCAGAAACAAATTTGCCGTCAACGCACAGCAGCCTAAAATCCGATCCTTTGATGCTGTTTTCCACAATTACTCGCACCGGTTCTGTTTCGGGAATTGCCTTAACTGCTCTTTTAAAAGCCGCCTGCAATTCTTCAGCATCTCGGACATCTGCGGTGACACCAATTCCTTTATGACCCACTACTGGTTTCACAGCAACTGGGTAGCCAATTTCTTTGGCAACTGCCAAAACTCCGTTTTCTGTGGAGACAATATCTCCTTTGGGAACTGGAAATCCCAAGGTAGCGAGAAAAGCTTTACAATCGTCTTTACGTGTGGTAAAATCTGAGTCTAAATGGCTGTCGCAATCAAACGTTGTTGCAGAGCCGCGCACAAGTTTTTTGCCGTAACCGTATTGCATCAGTCCTTCATCCCACAAATAAAATGTGGGAATGTTTTTTTGGGATGCCGATCGCATTAATGAATAAACTGTCGGGCCTCCGTAAACAGACTGCCGGAACATATTTTGCAGCGCGCCTATTTGTGCTGACAATGGGAAGTCTTGATTTTGATTGATGGCTTCAAACCAATCCCAAACAGCGTAAACTACGGCTCGGGCGCTGCGGGCGTGAAGTGCTTCTATGCTGATTCTGTTAAACTGAGAAAACGGCTTAATGTTCCAGTGTTGGAAGTGCAAACCCATGTCGAGTTTTGCTACTTCTGAGGCGGTACGTCCGAACAGTTGAGCGTGGTTCGAGAAAGTTTCGTGCAGCAGTTGCGGGTAGCGATCGCCAATAATTTCATGGTAATGTGCGATCGGCTTTGGTTCGCTCGCATCCGTTACCGCAAAATCGAAAACTAAAGCGGCTGTTTCTAGGTAAGGGTTTGGCCCGATGTAGTGTTTGAAGTTGAAAACATCAAAAACATCGGTTTTTCGAGCATTGACGCGGGCTGTCTCGGTGCTTTTTTCTTGCAGCATTTTCTAACCTCCTTTTAACTAATTTGTCAGATTAACTCTCCTCTCGGTGCATTGCATACTACCTGCCGGCATAGATATAGCCTTTCTCACAAAGGTAAGATTTTAGATACTTCGGCTTGCTTCGGCTTGCTTCGGCTTGCTTCGGCTACGCTGGCTCACAAGTCGCTCAGCACAAGACGCTCAGCACAAGTCGCGAGCGTACAAGTTTTAGATTTTAGATTGTAGATTGAGGGATCGATACCTCATCGAGAGTGGCACAGCTATATTTCAGAGAGCGAGCATCTGTGTTTTGCTTTCGCAGTGATGTCCTCACTCGCGAAGTATACAAGACTCGCGAAGTATACAAGACTCGCGCAGCATACAAGACCATTAGTGAAAAATCAAAACTAACGCTGCATTTGTCAATCGGTAAAACTACTCAAAAAACTGCTTTTGAGAAAAGTGGAAAATTCGCAATTTGGGGGTGGGCGGGCATAAATACGGCGCTCCCCACGTCCGCCCAAATCTCAGTTTTCTACCCAAAATATAAGTAAAATATGAGTAAAATTGCTGATTGACAAATGCTCCCTAGTTTAAGTTGTAAGCAACGATACAAAACTCCCGATCGCCAATTCTCCGCGAGCAATTACCAATAACTAATGACTGCTTAAAAAAACTATAACTTTGGAGAGGTACAACGCCAACTAAAATTGGCTATGACTGTGAAAAAGGATTTAAGAGGCACCCAATTATGAAAATCGCACAAACTGCTCTAAGGGATAAAGTTCACCAATTAGCTGAGGAAGCATTTCACCTCAAGCTGATTTCTGGGTACGGCGACGGTCAAAACAGCAACGAATATCAGATTGTCTGGAACGGCAAACCGAGACACTTACCTTTAGAACGGGCGCGTACAGTGTTGAGCAATTTGCTCGAACGATCGCACTAACTGGCGATCTGGCTCATTTAGGACTTGCGCTCATCAACCCGGTTTGTCGGAAAAACTCACAGGGGGAGTGGCGAAAAATCCCACCTGAAAGCCGGTTGATGACCCCGCCCGCGTCAGTCCTAGAATCTAAACTCATTTTTTGACCCCTCCCCTGCTAGGAGGGGTTAGTTTTTTGAGCATCTGTGTTGTGCATTAAGAGTGCTGTCACCCGATCGAGTATTGTACAGATCGCGAGCTATTGAGGTACTCGCACGCTCAAAAAAAATCCTTTTTACAAAGCCCCAGATGCTCCCAACTCGTATCAGATAATTTCAGGACTTACCCACTTATTAGGGTTTTCTGTCATGGCGAACCTGCAGTTAGCTCCCGCGTTGTGCGATCGAAGCAATCCCAAACCCTTGCCACACCGTTACAATGCGTAAGTCATAAAATTTCTGTATAAATCTCTACCTTTTAGCAGTTTTCCAGACAAAAAAGATTATGTTTTATTGAAATATAATCTTTTTACAGTGCACAGCGTATGGCTAGCGGCAAAAATCAAGGGAAATTGCTAATTATTGGCGGAGCCGAAGACAAAGACGGGGACTGCAAAATTCTGCGGGAATTCTTGCGGTGCGCCGGAGGCACTAAAGCCCGCATTGTAGTGATGACGGCTGCGACAAGCCTGCCGGGAGAAGTCGGAGATAATTACATCCGAGTGTTTGAGCGGCTGGGCGCAGAAGAGGTGCGAGTTGTTGACACCCAGAAACCCGAAGATGCCGACAATCCAGATTATTTAGAAGCGATCGAACAAGCGACCGGCATATTCTTTACCGGCGGAGATCAAGCGCGGATTATTAGCTGCTTGAAAGACACCAAACTCGACGCAGCTATGCACAAACGCTACTCCGAAGGAATAATCATTAGCGGCACCAGTGCCGGCGCGGCGATGATGCCAGACATCATGATTATTGAAGGAGACTCCGAGACAAATCCACGGGTTGAGGTAGTAGCAATGGGCCCGGGAATGGGTTTCCTGCCGGGAATTGTCATCGACCAGCATTTCGCCCAGCGAGGTCGTCTCGGACGTTTAGTTTCCGCACTCTTGGTGCAACCAGCAGTCTTGGGATTTGGGATTGACGAAAATACAGCTATTTTAGTCAGCGACGACCACTTTGAAGTTATTGGCGAAGGCGCTGTAACTGTCATCGACGAGTCGGACAAACTCCACGACAATATAGACGGACTGTTGAAGGATGAGGCTTTGGCGATTTGCGGCGCGAAGTTGCACATTCTCCCCCACGGATACCGATTTAATTTGAAAACCCGCCAGCCGATGTTCGATCGGATAGCAATCGCAGCATAGCAAGAAAAAGCTAACTTACTTGCAACGCCACAAAAATCTCAAACATATCTAGGGTGTACGCCTCTTCACCGTTTGAGCTTGCAGTGCGTCCGCGAACTAATAAAAAGAAGAGGTAAAATCCTCTTCTTTTATTGCTGCGGTTTATGCTTGTTTAAGCACTTTTCTGTTGGTCAAAAAACGACTGCTGCCCTTCTTCAGTCGATATTAAATTCCACCCTTGAGTAATCAGCTTCTGAAAAGTTGCCCATCCCTTAGAACCGTCCTTTTCCAGGTAGTCGGACGCAGCGAACTGCGGAAAAGCTGTATAAGGCCGCCATGCTTGACGCACTTCGGTACGCAAGTGCAGTATCTTTTCTCCATTTCCTCCCAATCTGGGCAACCAACACATTTGTTTTAGCATTTTTAACACTCCAGAGTTTTACAGTAACGGTAATTCGCCAACATCCCAAATTAAACTTTTAGAACCCTAGAGCCACTGCTCGGAATATCTAACAGGTAACAGGGACGGATGAGATTTTCACCGATTACCAATTACTGAGGTAGCAGCAGTCGTCAAATTTGATTTGGGTTCTGCAAAGTTTCTCAGTCAAAGACTAGAGAACTAATACTGCCAAGGCATAAGCAAAAATAATCATTGCTATTATCTGCTCAAACTTGACTTAAAGGCGATCGCGCGAAAATCCAGTTGCATAAAGCATTAATAGTTCTGGTTTCCCTTGCTTGGTAATTACAAGCTCATGCTCCCCCTTTCCGCATAAAATGACATCTTTCTACGGTATTAGCTCTGTCAGCTAAAAAATGTTCCTTTAGTTACAATTATTAAATTTTTGTCACAATTTATATTGTTATCAAAAGTTAAATTACTTTTCATAAACAGCGCGTAATAATTTTTAGTTACTTTAGCTACATTTTTAATTTGAATCAAAAGTTACGCATCGCAGTTCAAAAACCCGGTTTCTCGATCGATGTCTCAAGAAAGCAGCCACGAGTTTCAAAGAAACCGGGTTTTTTGCCTTAATCCTATCAATCAGGCCTCCAGGATCGCAGTGCGCGTTACTAAATTAGGCTCTCGATCCCCAGGAGAAAGCGCTGCAGGATCGTGCATAAATCAGCAAACAGCAGTCTCTGAATGTGTTTGAGCTGGTTTTTGGCACCAACGCACACCAGCACCTGACAACATCAGAGTTACGGGTTTAACTCTAAAGAACGATCGCGATTGATTAGCAAAATTGTAAAAATCAATACTAATCACAGTTACAATTTTTGTGACATATTTATAGCTCAATACCGTTCACTTAAGTAAACCGTATTGGCTTTTAATCGCGCCAAATTGGTAGTAATTGGATTAGTGACAAGGGAGAATATCATTTTTGTAAAAAGCATTTTTTTATTATAGTGCGAGCGTCCCCGCTCGCGTATTATACGATACGCGAGCGGGGACGCTCGCACTATTAAATGCAAAACTGAGAGATCCCAGTGAAAACCATAGGAATACCGATTATACTGCGGCAAAAATGACCTGTATTTTACACTAAAAAATTGAATTTATCTACTAAAAATCTGAAGTTAAAATGTTTGCTTACTACCGCTGAAGCGATGAGGTAACGCAATCTGTAATTGTCGCCAACTTGTCGGATAATTATCTATCTGATTACTGCATTCCTAACTTTCCGGCGGCAAATTGGGGCGAGTGGATGTACAACAAAATTGTACAAATTAGAAAAGAAGGCTTTAAGTTTGATTGGCGGGAACGGTTAGCACTGGTATTTGTTTGAGAGCCGGAGAATTTATGTCTCCAGACAGATGATCTGCGAACTCATGCAACATTAAATGGTATTTAGGACTGGCGCAAACAACTCAAAAAACCGGGCTTTGCTAACAGGGCGGATGGTGGAAACGATGTTTTTTTGTATAAAAATTAGGTTTCTGCGTCCAAGAGTGCGATCGCAATTCCAGCTATTGAGCATAACAACTGCACTGCGTTCAGTCAACTGTCAATTAACACAACAATTAACACAAACTTTGTCGGAGGACAAACTCTATGGGCTGGCTAAAAAGATTGTTTGGTTTAGAAAAACTTGAAAATCAAGAAAATGTGCAACCTCCAGCTTACCAAGCACCTGTAGCTCCTGTAGCTCAAGCTCCTGTAGCTCAAGCTCAACCAGCAGCGACCCCTCAGACAATCCCGCCCGAACGCATGGGATTGAATGGAGAATACGATCAAAGCGGTTTAGCTAAACGGGTGGCTCAGGCCTTTGATGCAAATCCTGATGTTGCGGATATTGAGACTGTTTATGTGGCGCAACTCGGCACTACGGTGGTTCTCAAAGGTACAGTTGCCAGCCAAGAAATTGTCACCAAGTTGGTGACAATTGCTAAAGGTGTTAAGGGTGCAACTGGCGTGGAAACCAATCAAGTTACTGTCGGCTAGCACGAAGGTTGTTTATAACAGTTAACAGTTAACAGTTACCGGTTAACTGTTATAGCAACCGCCCATCAGAGTTAGGCGTTCTTAATTGCACTTTCCCCATGCAGTCGATTGCAACGGATGTCTCGGGCGACGATAACTAAAGACTTCCTTCTGCCTTATTCCTTCTGATACCTCCAGCCTTCTTCCTGATGACTGATGACTAGCCTTCGGCTTCGCTAAGGCTAAAATGACTAATAACTGATGACTGATGACTAATGACTAATGACTAATGACTGATGACTAATGACTAATGACTAATGACTTCTTCTATAACAGTTTTTTTGAATTATCTCGCTGTACGTAAAAAATATGACCGGGGAAATTTTAGTACCTACTCGCGGCAAATTAGAACGGAGTCTTGCACAGGGGATTCAAGCTTTGTACCGCTCTCTACTCGGACACCAAACGAGTCAGGCGCTCTGCAATATTTTGGATAATAAATTAATAATTGTGATCGAAAATGCGATTACTCAGCCTGAAAAGTTGCTGGCTCAGAACGGTCAGGAAGATTTGGCTTCGCAGGTACGATCGCAATTAGACTCGGTTCTGGAATTGCAACTGAAAGACTTAATCAAAGAGGTTTTAGGTGTAGGCGTGACAGATTTGCTCAGCGATGCGACCTTGGAGACTGGCCGCACGGGAACCATAGCAATTTTGGAGTCTGCACCTAAAGTTCGCGAGGCGAGTTCTAAGTCTAAAACTCAACCAGAATCGGCTGATAGTTGAGGTGGTGGCGGATAATAGTTTCTAAATCCTTGATGTTAAAAGGTTTAGAAAGGTATGCAACGCACCCGGCTTGGAGAATCCGATCGCGGTCTTCTGTTTTTGCTAGTGCTGTGACCGCCACAATCGGAATATTTACGAGTTCGGGGTTTTGTTTGAGTCGCTTGACTAATTCTATACCGTCTAGATCCGGCAGGCAGATGTCGAGTACGATGAGGTCGGGAGAGCGATCGACTGCTGCTGACAAAGCGCTGTACCCGTCAACGGCTCCCACGCAGTCGCAACCGAATAAATCGAGTATTTGCGTCAGCAGCTCCAAGTTGTCGCGATTGTCGTCTACCGCCAAAACTAGAGGACGGTTGTCAATCGCCCATTGACCGTTATTCAATGACGAGGATTCCAAAGTCTGATTCCAATTAGGGTAGTTCATAAATATCGATCGACAAACGATCGTCAAAGTTATCAGCGAGGCATTCCTCAAGTGGCGCTCCGGCACTCGAAACAGATTGGCTCGTAATTTGTAGCTCTCAGACGAGCGGTCTTTGGTCTAGCTCGATTGTACAATATCGCTGCTAGTTGGGGCAAAAACTGCATCAGTCTATCGATACCATAGCATCTCCATAATTTTACCGATCTAGAGTGCAAATTACCAACTTACCCGAGCCGGTGCGCCAGCGTTGGCCAGAGGCGATCGCCACGAAAACTATTGCCAGAAAAGCCTTTTATTTTAATGGCTTTCATTGTTCTCAACCGTTGCAGAGGCTTTGCTGAATACTACCAGCACAGTCCCGGACGCAAAAAACCAGGTTTCTCGGAAAAATCGTCGATCGATCCGAGAGATGCTTGACGCAGAAACCGGGTTTTTGACCCCGCCCGCAGGACAACCAACAGTAGACTGAGGTTTCGATCGGTAAATATACCTAAAGCATGATTATAACAGACACAAATGTTTAACAATTTCCCCCTGTTGAGAGATACTTGTTGAGCAGATTTAGATTTTAATGTTTATCAGTAGTGATAATCGCAAATTTAGCAAATAAAGATATCAATTTTTACTTGCTGTTTACCGGATATTAATTTAGGAGATATTTATGACAATTGCAATCAGAGACGACTTGACTTACATTTTGCTCAAACAGATTGGCAGCGGCAACGGCAAGGGAGAGTCGGCAATTAGGAATGCAGCCGAAGAATATGTCGGCCGAGAAGTGCCCGAAGCTGAATTGCTCGGTCACTTGGACTATCTCAACCAAAGGGAATTTATCAAAGCGGAGTTTAGCGGAGAGCCTTACGGAGGAGTTGAGTTATTGCCGCCTTTAGTGGCATTTAAAGAAGCTGATTTGACGGAAAAAGGCCGCAAAATGTTGCAGAAAATGGAGACGAATCCTCCGAAGTCTCTGCATCAAGAAGGATCAGCAGTTCCGATCGCCTCTAAGGATATGCCATTTTTGGAAAAAGTGATGGTAAATGGTAACATGGAGGATATTTTTGATGCCAGGGACATTACCGAATTGGTGTACCGGACAATGCGAGATTTGATGACAACCGAAGCAAGCGATCGCGTGGAAGCTGAACTGCACACAGAAGTTTTGCCGACGGACGACAAAACCTTGCAAAAAGAAATAGCAGACCTCTGGAAAGATACGAATCCGCTGGTGGGATTGCTGAGCCGGGTGCGTCCGCCTTGGCAAGGGCCTGCACCTTTTGTGATTGATTCCAACTTGTTTATTTTTCGGGTGGAACAAGAAGGCCCACTTCCTTCTGGGGTAAAACCGGAAACTGCGATCGCCGCTGTATTTTCGGCAACAAAGGATGAGTTGTCCGAGGAACGAATTCAGGAAATAGCGGGCTTTTTGCCGGACAGAATTCTGAAAATTTGGGAGTCGGCTTAAGAGGATAATTTCGAGTATAAATACTTATACCATTTTTCTAAAGATATGCTATAGATGAAGTCTTAGCCCCCCCGCGAGTTCGGGGGGGTTGGGGGGGTAATATCTAGCGCTACTTTATGAAATTGGTATTACAAACCGGGTTGACTCTCCCAGCATTCTGCGCTCTTGCATCAGAAGCTTGTCTGATCGACCCGGTTGTTGTATTTGTGCGATCGTTCCGAATGTGAGCCCGCATAAAAGTCTTTTGAGAAAACCCGGTTCCTAGCAAAAATTTGTGAGAAAATCCCAAATATTGCTAAAAACCGGGTTTCTCGATCCCGGCTGGAATAAATCCCACAGATACAGCGAAAGTGTTGTATTGTATAATACAGGGCGAGTTAACACAGTGGCTCGCAAAAATGCTGTCAAAAGCCGGAGATCAAAGGGATGGCCCGCGCAAAAGTTAGACAAATGTCACGATCGACTCTAGAACAAGAAATTTTACTCAATCGAATTACCACTCGCATTCGCAACTCTTTAGAACTGCAAGAAATTTTGTCAACAACAGCGCGAGAAATCCGCAGTTTTTTAGGCAGCGATCGGGTAAAAGTTTATCGATTTAAATCCGACGGTAGCGGTGAAGTGATTGCTGAGTCCATCAATGGCGACAACTTGCCATCCCTGCTTGGTTTGCGCTTTCCGGCAAGCGACATTCCCAATAGTGCCCGCCAAATGTTTATCAAAGCGCGGCAGCGAGTGATTATAGATGTTCAATTGCAGCATCAAACAATTAATCGGTTAGATTGTCCCGAAACTGGCAAAACTTTAGCAGTTGAAGATATTCGCTATTCTCCTGTAGACTCCTGTCACGTTGAATATCTCAAGGCTATGGGGGCGCTTTCTTCTCTGACGCTGCCGATTTTGCATCAAAATCAGCTTTGGGGGTTGTTGGCTTGTCACCACAGCCAACCGAAACGGTTTAACGATCGAGAATTGAACATGGTGCAGTTGCTTGTGGATCAGCTTTCAATTGCGATCGCCCAATCTTTTCTGCTAAGTCAAGCCCGACAGCAAGCCCGCGACGAAGCCGTTGTCAACCAGATTAGCAGTTTGCTACACTCTCCTCTGGAATTAAACGAAATTCGGCAAGTAGTTCTCGAACAAACTGTCAAGCATTTGCACGGTTCGGGAGGCCGGCTGTACATTGCAGCCGAGTTTCGCCATCTGCCCGCTAAACTTTATACCTGCGGCCAGCAGCCTTCGGATGGCGACTTGGAACTCAGCGATTTTTGGCAGCAGATCATGGGGTTTGCCAATGAAAATGAGGTAAAAAAAACAGCCGTTAATATCAGCCAATTAGGTATTTTTCCAAATTTACATTCCGAGCATTACAGTTCAATTGATACAAATATTTCCAGTTTAGTCGTACCGCACTTGTACGCGATTTCCGATATTTCTCAAGAATCTCAACTCAAATATTTATCTGCAAATTTTATCGAAGCTGACCTTCGGTCATTTTTGGCAATACCGCTGCAATACGGCCAACAGTGCATCGGCTGTCTCACCGTTTTCCGCAGCGCCGTAGAAACCGAAATTTTGTGGGCGGGAAATTCCCATTCCGACACCCGGAACGATCGTCCCCGACAGTCCTTTACAGCTTGGAAAGAAATCAAAACCGGGGAAACTCAAAAGTGGAGCGCCGAGGAACTGAAGCTAGCAAAATCTTTGGGAACCCACCTCTACATGGCTGCAATGCAGAGGCGCGTCGAGGCGATGATCCGACATCAAGCTTCTCACGACCAACTAACTGGTTTAGCGAATAGATTGCTGTTTAATGAAAGGCTGTCTTTAGCTTTAGCTAACGCTCACCAAAATGCCGAAATGCTGGCGGTAATCTTTCTGGATTTGGACAGATTTAAAAATGTTAACGATACTCTCGGGCATCCCGTGGGCGATTTGTTGCTGCAAGGTGTATCTCGGCGTTTGACTAACTGTTTGCGCGTGGGGGATTCGCTCGCTCGTTGGGGCGGCGATGAATTTACCGTGCTGCTGCACAATATCAACAGCCCTGAAGAAGCAATTAAGGTTTGCAAGGAAATTATCCATAGTTTAAGCAGTCCTTTTGATTTTGACGGTCTGGAACTCTATACTAAGGCTAGCTTGGGAATTGCTTTGGCTCCTTACGACGGAGAAGATGCAGAAACTTTGCTAAAAAATGCTGATGCTGCGATGTACAGAGCGAAACAGAAAGGTCGGAATAATTATCAGTTTTACACGCGGGCGATCGGCAATCAAGTCTCCGAGGAACTTAACTTAGAAAATCAGCTTTACAAAGCTCTAAAAAATTCAGAATTTGTGCTGCACTATCAACCGCAAATAAACTTAAATACTGGCAAAATAGTCGGTATGGAAGCTTTGATTAGGTGGCAGCATCCCGAACGCGGTTTGATTTATCCCGATCGATTTATTCCCTTAGCTGAGGCAACAGGATTTATCTGCCAAATAGACGAATGGGTGATGCGAACTGCTTGCTTGCAAAATCGAGCGTGGCAGTTGATGGGATTGCCGCCGATGCGGATAGCTGTGAATTTATCAGGTCGCCAGTTTATGCAGCCTAATACTGTACAAACCATCGCTGAAATTTTGTCAGAAACCGAGTTAAATCCCGAGTATTTGGAAATAGAAATTACTGAGAGCATTGCGATGACCGATGTGAATTTTACGGTTTCGGTATTGCGGCAGTTGCAGCAAATGGGAATTCACATTTCTCTGGACGATTTTGGCACCGGTTATTCTTCTCTGTGGTCTCTGAAAAACTTTCCGCTCAATAATTTAAAAATAGACAAATCCTTCGTGGCAGATTTGCTCAACGGCACCAGCGGTTCTACGATTGTGAAAGTGGCGATCGCCCTGGGACAGGGCTTGAATTTACAGGTGATTGCAGAGGGTGTGGAAACTGCAGAACAGTTGGCATTTTTGCAGTCGCTGCAGTGCGAGATGGGTCAGGGTTACTTCTTTAGCAAACCATTACCTGTGGCGGCCGCAACCGAGTTGTGCCTCGAAAATCAACTGGGTAAAATATGTAATTTCAAGTAGCAAGGAGGAATAGCCCTAGGGTACGTCTAAGGAATAGAAATCCTCGCAATTGAAGATTAAATAATGCTACTATCGCAATCCTAAATCAACTGTAATACCATTTTTCTAAAGATATGCTATAGATGAATTCTGAGCCACCCCGAACTCGCGGGGGGGTTGGGGGGGTAATATCTAGCGCTACTTGATGAAATTGGTATAACTGGTTAACTGGTTTTCTGGCTCTGCGAGGGAATCAATAGGGAGCATCTCAGTTTAGCAAAAAGCATTTTTTTATTATAGTGCGAGCGTCCCCGCTCGCGTATTGTTGTACACGCGAGCGGGGCGGCTCGCACTGCCCAAAAAAAAAAAAAGCTTTTTGCTAAAAAGAGATGCGCCCCAGTGAATACCACGCAGAGCCCACAAACCAGA
>JBBSNU010000081.1:0-11785 GCA_038260455.1 Chroococcales cyanobacterium
GCGTTGGCTTCCGGGATGTGGCGGGACATCGAGAGCATCATGGCGATCGCGTGTTCGGCAGCGGCGATCGTGTTGCCTTCGGGGGAGTTGACGACTACAATTCCTTTGCGGGTAGCGGCGGGTACATCGACATTATCTACGCCGACTCCGGCTCTACCGATGATTTTGAGTAGATTTCCGGCTTCAATGATTTCTTTGGTAACTTGGGTGCCAGAACGGATCATTAAAGCGTCGTAATCTGGAATAATTTTAACCAGTTCGGCGGCTGAGAGTCCTGTGTTTACGTCAACTTGCGCGACTTGGGAGAGGATGTCAATTCCGGCTTGGTCGATCGGATCTGATACTAGAACTTTAGGCATAGCAAGCAATCGAGTGCAATAGTAAAAATAGGCCGAGCGTTGGCGAGCTCAAAGTTGAGACTTATGACTTAGAGCAGTATCTATACAGATCAGCTCAAGCTTGCCTTTGTGCAGTTTGAATTGTATCTGTATTCGGTCATGGTCGGTCATTTTTGCGGGAAATATTTTAGCTTTGGGGGCGATCGTCCTGGGCCGACCTCTATAAAACCCCCAATTGCTTAGCTAGCAAGTCTTTTCAGGCTATAATGAATTCCGGGTATTGAAGCCTAACTATCAGGAATTATTTTCAATGAATTATCTTATCGCCGTACTGCCCGATCGAATGCAAGCCGAAGCGGCCTACTGCGCCCTCGAAAAAGAAGGCTTACCGATGAAGCAAGTAAGCATTTTGGGCCGCGGCTACAAAACTGCCGATGAATTCGGTTTGATAGATCCCACCCAGCAAGCAAATAAACAAGCGAAACTCATGGCTATTTGGCTGATACCGTTTGGCTTTATTGCCGGCGTTACTTTCAGCTTGATGACTGAGTTGAGGACTTTTGCTTGGGCGGGCGTAATTGGCGATCACCTCATCGGTGGACTGCTAGGTGCGATCGCCGGTGGGATGGGCAGCGTATTTGTCGGCGGTGCCGGAGGAATGGCCTTTGGTAGCGGCGATGCTTTACCCTACCGCAACCGTTTGAATGCGGGCAAATTTTTGATTGCAGTTAAGGGTACTGACGCTTTAACCGATAAAGCAGCTAATATTTTGCGATCGTTTGAACCGGAAAATATGCAAGGTTATACAGAGACTTAGTTATTAGTTGACTGTCAACTGTTGACGGTTAAATGTCAACTGTTGACGGTTAAATGTTAACTGTTAACTGTTAACTGTTGACATTTAACTCGTGTAATATTTGGAGGCAGTTATGGAATCACAAACTATCACCCTACGTTCTCCCCTAGAATTAACGCTCGACTTAACTGACGAGCAGTTTTTTCAGTTGTGTATTGACAACCGAGATTTAAGATTTGAGCGTACTTCTACTGGAGAATTAATTATTATGCCGCCTGCGAGTAGCGATACTGGCAGACGGAATGCAGAGTTAAATTTTCAAGTCCAAGGTTGGAGCCGTCAAAATAAGCATCTAGGAATTGCTTTTGATTCTTCAACTGGTTTTAAACTTCCAGACGGTGCAGATATTTCTCCCGATGCTGCTTGGATTCGGCGCGACAGGTGGGATGCTTTAACTCCCGCAGAAAAAGAGAAATTTGCGCCAATTTGTCCCGATTTTGTGGTGGAATTGCGATCGGCCACCGATTCCCTAGAAAAATTGCGGGCTAAAATGAGATTGTACGTGAAAAATGGAGCTGGTTTGGGCTGGTTGCTCGATCGCAAAAATCGGCAAGTAGAAATCTCCCGTCAAGGTAGAGAAGTAGAAATTTTAGATGCGCCTCAAACTCTCTCAGGTGAAGATGTACTGCCCGGTTTTGTGCTGGATTTAACTGATATTTTCTAAATCGGAAAGAAGACGGGCGCGGTTGAAACCGCCGTCTTATAGCGGTTCTCAAGCGTGGTGAGGATAGCCCAATGCCCAATGCCCAATGCCCAATGCCCGATAGTACCTCATCTTTCGCTTGAAAGGCTATATCTTTCTCCGCTAATTCATGATATGATAGGCTGCCAAAGGTTGCATTTGGTATAACCTATGAAAATCCTCCACGGCACTTGGATTCCTCAAACAGAAGAAAGTTTTGTTCAAGGTGGAACGTTTTGTCTTTGGGTTGAAACTACTGAAAAGAAAAAGCAGCGTGCTAAGGCTCATCCCCGACAATTGGAGACGGCACAGTTAACAGAGTTTCTAACGAAAGAAGCCGGGATTCAACTGTCACCAGTCAGCAATACAAGTGCTATGGGGCTAGAATACGCGATCGCCCCTCGGTACTTTTTACTGCCCACTGCCGACAAGCAGCCGTTACCCTCTTTAGAGTTAGCGCGATATTTAGAGACAGAATTACCCGAAACATTTGAGTTGGAATATTGGGAAGTGGATTGTGTTCCCATCGCCACCCACACTTTGACTAAAGTATTGAACGATCTGCATTTTTTCGCCCTCTACGATTTAGCAGAAGTTCAGTTTGGTTCAGATTTGCTGTTTTGGTATCACTACACCCAATTTTTTAAGCAAATTGTTCTGAAAGATCATTATATTCCGGCGTTGCGCTATCGAGAAACTGCTCCGATCGCGATCGAACCCATCGAAACATCAGAACCCGCTGAGAAAGCCACGCGCGGGCGCAAGAAAGCCGGTGAAACTGCAAAAACTGCAAAAACTGCAAAAACTACCAAAACAATTGCCAAGACTGCACCAAGCTTTGAGATTTATCCGGGATGGGAAATTGTTTCAGCGCAGTACGAAACTGATTTACAACGCTATGTTGAATGGATGCCTCTAGTTTGCGCGTCGGGTTTTAACAAGCTCAAACTAGCAGATATGACGCCAAAGTTCTACGATCGCGAAATGTTGCTGCGGCATTTTTCAGAATGTGCGATCGCGGAAATTGTAACTCAAACACCAATCACAGCATCATTTGAGAATAAGATTGCGGATTCTTTACTCCAAATCTGTCTCAACCAAACACGAAAAATCGCGGGAGTCAGCCTAGATCAATATCGGCAATGGCAAACCTGGCGCGATCGCATTACGCGCAATCAATCTGCCGACTCATTCTCCCTTTGCTTTCAATTGCAATCCCCCGAAAACCCCGAACAGCCTTGGATTTTAGAGTTTCAGGTGGCGGCAAAACAAGACCCATCTGTGCGGGTGCCATTGCAGGATTATTGGCGATCGCGATCGACTCAACAAAAACAGTTGCAAACACAATTCGGCGACAACTTCGAGCAACATTTGCTGACAAATCTCGGTTACGCTGCGCGCATTTATCCCCAGCTTTGGAATGGGCTAGAAACCGACAAACCTGCTAACATTTCCCTCAGCTTAGATGATGCCTTTACCTTCCTCAGCGAGTCCGCTTGGGTACTAGAAGATGCCGGATATAAGGTGATTGTGCCGGCTTGGTGGACGCCGAAGGGACGACAGCGGGCGAAGATTCGGCTGCAAGTCAAAGGCAGCAGTAAGAAAAGCGCTGCAATTAAGGGTAAGGGATTGTTTTCAGCGGACTCGTTGGTGGAATATCAGTATGAATTGGCGATCGGAGGCGAACGGGTTAGCGAACAAGAATGGGAGGCCTTAGTTAATAGTAAAACGCCGCTGGTGCAGTTCCGAGGACAATGGATGGAACTGGACAAAGACAAGATGCAGGAGATGCTGGCATTTTGGACAAAACATCGCGAAGAGAATCCCGATGTCAGCCTGATTGAGTTTATGAAGTTGACAGCCCAAGGAGAAGCTAGTGAAGAGTTGGAGGTGGAACGCGATCAAGCTTTGTCGGATATGTTGGAGAAGCTGAACGATAAGAGTAGGCTAGAGTTAATTTCAGATCCAGTACGGTTTCAGGGTAAGCTACGGGATTATCAAAAGCGCGGTGTTTCTTGGTTGAGTTATTTGGAAAGTCTGGGATTAAATGGCTGTCTTGCCGACGATATGGGTTTGGGTAAATCGGCGCAGGTAATTGCTAGATTATTGCAAGAAAGGGAAGTTTTATCTACTACTAAAAAGACAGAAAGTGCGGTTTTACCCACGCTGCTAATTGCGCCCACTTCCGTAGTGGGCAACTGGCAAAAGGAAATGGAAAAGTTTGCTCCAGAATTGCGATCGCTGATTCACCACGGCCCGGGGCGCTTGCAAGATGCCAAAGCATTCAAAGCCGCCGTCCAAGATTGCGATATGTTGATTACTTCGTTTACTTTGGCGCGCAAAGATGAGAAGCTGTTGAGCAGTGTTGAGTGGCATCGCTTGGTAATTGATGAAGCGCAGAATATTAAAAATCCGAAGGCGGCGCAAACAAAGGCGATTTTAAAGTTGCCGGCTACCCATCGGTTGGCGCTGACTGGAACACCGGTGGAAAATCGCTTGTTGGATTTATGGTCAATTTTTAATTTTCTCAATCCCGGATATTTGGGAAAAGAGGCGCAGTTTCGGAAGTTGTTTGAGTTACCGATTCAAAAACATGGGAGTCGCACGCAATCAGCAGCGCTGAAAAAATTAGTAGAACCTTTTATTCTGCGCCGCCTGAAAACCGATAAGTCGATTATTCAGGATCTCCCCGACAAAGTTGAGCAAAAACTCTACTGCAATCTCACCCGCGAGCAAGCTTCGCTTTATGAAGCAATCGTCAAAGAGGTAGAGCAAGACATTGATGCCGCCGAAGGGATGAAGCGCAAGGGGATGATTTTGGCGACGCTGCTGAAGCTGAAGCAAATTTGCAACCATCCGCGCCAGTTTTTGCAGGATGGAAGTGAGTTTACACCGGAGCGATCGCACAAATTGGAACGGCTGATCGAAATGATTGAGGAAGTGAAAGCGGAAGGCGAAAGTTTATTGGTATTTACGCAGTTTACAGAATTGGGAAGTGCGTTGGAAAAATACATCAAACAAACGTTACATTATAACACTTATTACATCCACGGGGGAACGAGTCGCGAAAAACGGGAACGGATGATTTCAGAGTTTCAAGATCCAGAGTCTGAACCTTCGGTATTTATTTTGTCACTGAAGGCGGGCGGTGTGGGAATTACGCTGACAAAAGCTAATCATGTGTTCCATTTCGATCGCTGGTGGAATCCGGCGGTGGAAGATCAGGCGACGGATCGGGCGTTTCGGATTGGACAGGAAAAAAATGTGTTTGTGCATAAGTTTGTGGCAATTGGCACTTTGGAAGAAAAGATTGACCAAATGATTGAGGACAAAAAGAAATTGGCAGGTTCAATTATTGGTGCGGATGAGTCGTGGCTGACTGAGTTGGATAATGAGGCATTTAAGAAGTTAATTAGGCTCAATAAAAATGCGGTTCTAGATTAGGAGAGGGGGAGAGTGGGAGAGGGGGAGAGGGGGAGAGGGGGAGAGTGGGAGAGTGGGAGAGGGGGAGAGGGGGAGAGGGGGAGAGTGGGAGAGGGGGAGAGGGGGAGAGAGTGTGGGAGAGGGGGAGAGGGGGAGAGGGGGAGAGGGGGAGAGGGGGAGAGGATTTTTGAGATTCATCGAAATATACAATTTAAATGCAGAACAGCTTATGTCACAATTTACTCGGACTTGGTGGGGTAATGAATTTATCAGCGCGCTGGAAAAGTTTACCGATTCTGGACGACTCGGGCGGGGACGTGCCTATGCCCGGAATGGTAAGGTAAAAAGCTTTAAAATGAATGATGGGTTAGTGATGGCAGAGGTGAGAGGATCGGTTAATCCCTATTTTGGGGTTTATAAGGAGCCGCTTTACAAAACTAAAATTGAGTTTGAGCCGATTAGTCAGGCAAAGTGGAAAGTGGCGATCGCCCAAATGGCATCGAAAGCCAGTTTCATTTCCCGGCTGTTGCTCAACGAAATGCCCGACAATATTGAAAAGGCTTTTTCACCCTTTGGATTGCACCTTTTACCCAGCAGCCGTGAGGATTTTAAAACGACTTGCTCTTGTCCAGACTATAGTAATCCGTGCAAACATATTGCGGGAGTTTATTATTTGGTGGCGGCCGAATTGGACAAAGATCCGTTTTTACTGTTTGAATTACGGGGACTTTCTAAGGAAGTGCTGCACCGCGAATTGGCAAAAACGCCTTTGGGAATGGCGCTTTCTGCTGAGTTGACGGCGGATGCAGCGGCCCCTGTGGCGGTGAATTCCTATTACACGCGGGCGATCGCGAATGAAGCGCAAACAATCAGCCTGAGAGAGTTTTGGCACGGTGCGAAGCGGTTGCCGCAGACGATTGAGGTGGGTGTGCAAAGTGGCGTAAGTGCGATCGTAGTGAAGAAACAGGGAGATTTTCCGGCTTTTTGGCAGAAGGATGGTTCGTTTATTGAGGCGATGGAAGAGCTATATATGCGGGTGAAGACGAAGAATAAACTGTAAAATTTGAGAATGCGCGATCGCTGATTAATATGATGTCCGGTAGCGCAATCAGCAAGGTTCGTAGTGCGGACTTCAGTCCGCATTTTAAGAGCGGACTGACGTACTACAAACCGTTTTTGTTAAGGTAATCGACCGGAAATGATATGAATTAAGTTCTACACAAAGACTCAAAGGCGCAAAAAATCTGTCTTAGGCAAAAACTAAAAAATGTACATTCATACTCTAGTTCAGCAACGCCAAAATCTGTTACCTAATTTAGAGCGCGTGGCGGATAAGCTGGTGCAAAAAATTGGCAGCAGACAAGTCTGAACATGACTCGGTATAATTGGGATGTTGTGCAGACTGTTCGCGGTTAGTCACTAAAAAACAAGCAGCAGTGAAATGCCTTTCCCGTACCATCTTCTGACAAAAAAGTTCGTAGCGTTTAGCATAGCTTGCCCCTCTCAACTCCGGCAAAACCGCGAAATGCGGTTCGGCAACCTGCACCGGCGCGCGCGAAGCCGGACTGTCTTCTAAAACAAACAGATATCCTAACCACGGTGGCGGAGGTGCTTCGCCAAACATCCCTTCCCGGTAAGCTGTCCAGATGTCGAGAGCCGCCCCCATCGCTTCTTCTGTGCGGTTGTTGAAATTGTTGCCAAAGCTGCCAACCTGACTTTTTAACTTGATGACTACCTTGAGTTGCCGCTTTTGTGGGTCTACAACCAGAAAATCATACATCTTCGTCGGCCGAAAAAAGCCCGGTATGACAGTTAGGCTTTTTTTAACGTGGATGTGATTTTGGGGAACACCCGCAGCCAGCAGGAAATTGGTCAGGGTGAGGATGAAACCGTCCATCTGCTTTCCCCCTGTCACCGCACTGCGATTGCCTCGATCGACTTTACCTGCTAGCACTTGGGCTTGTGCTTGGGCGATGCGGGTATCCCAAAAACCCTGCACAGCTTCCCGGAATACATCATCGGGGATGGGCGACAGTCCCGTCATTCGATAACCTCCGCCATCAATCCCTCATAAACTACGCGCAAACCATAAGTTTCTTGCATCCGTTTCAGCGCCATTTGATGGTAATTTGGCTCAACATCTACCCCGATACTGTTGCGTCCCCAATTTGCCGCAGCGATGCAGGTTGTGCCCGTCCCCATAAACGGGTCAAGTACCGTGTCCCCGGCAAAGGAAAACATCCGCACCAGCCTTTCTGCTAGTTCCAAAGGATACGGGGCGGGGTGTTGCTTGGTGGAAGCGCCTTTGATATCCTGCCAAATTTGTTGAAACCACTGTCGGTGCAGAGTTTCCGGTATCACGGACAATACTCGTGCTGTGAGGGTGGGACTGCGGTAGCCGCCCGGTTTGCGCTGCATCAGGATAAACTCTATGTCGTTTTTGATGACACCTCCGGGCTCGTAGGGTTTGCCGAGAAAACTGGTGCCGTTTCCGGTTGCTTCTAGGGAAGCGTTGGCGATTTTGTACCAGATAATCGGTGCGAGGTTATCAAATCCTAAATGGCGGCAGTGTTCCTGAATGCTGGCGTGCAGGGGAAATACCATGTGTCTGCCAAACCGCCGGCGCGCCACACAGACATCGCCCACGACAATCACCAGCCGTCCGCCGGGGACTAAAAGGCGCCATACTTGCTGCCATACTCGATCGAGCTCTTGCAAAAACTGTTCGTAGTCTGCTATTTCTCCAAGCTGGTTGAGATTTTTGAGATATTCTTTTAAATTCCAGTACGGCGGCGATGTGACTACAAGATGTACGCTTTCATCGGGAATATGTGCCAAGTTTCGGCTATCGCCCTGTACCAGGGAATGAACAGATGGCAAGCTTTGTACACGATGCTGAATCTCTTGGATCAAGGCCGTATTTTTGCTGATGGCAGGAATGGCGCGCTGTTCGCCGGCTGCTAGTAATGCCGCTGCTTCGTCGGGTATAAGGCTTTGATCCTGTAGCGCTTGTTTCAAAGGTTCGGCTGCTTGCTGAGACAGAAACTGCGTTGAAATATTGACCTTGCTTAAACTCGAAGACTTCATAAATTTGGTACAACGATCGTGTTAATCTAATCAGCTTTACCAGCAACAAAATTAATCATATCCTGATTTGACGATTTTAGACTATAATTAAAGTAGTGCGACTGTTTAAAGAGTAGAGTTTTTAGTTACAGCAAGGTTTGGCAATTTCAAATTAGAATCTAAAATTGACTGATGTTACAAAGAGAAGAACTGTTAAAAGGTATCGAAAATCGTGAAAGTGTGGCGCGGGCGATCGACCAAGCGGAACAAGCAATTAAAACTTGGGAAGTTACTCTGACTGATTTTCTGTCGCCGCCGGAGTTGGCGGACACTATGACGGTATTTAAGCGCTTAACTGATGTGGAATTAGTGGCGTTTGGCGGCTACCCGCAAGCTGAAAGACAAAGAATTGCGATCGCGCGCTCGGATATCCCCATCGACTCTGCGAGTGTTAACGTTGCTGCGGTAGAAATCGCTGGCAATTTCTTGTTCGATACAGCTTCTCACCGCGACTTTTTGGGGGCGATGTTGGGTACGGGAATTGTCCGGGAGAAAACTGGCGATGTGATTGTTTTGGGAGAACGCGGCGCGCAAGCGATTGTCATGCCGGAAATGGTAGAGTATTTGGAGATGAGTTTGCAGCAAGTGCGATCGGTTCCGGTGAAAACTCGGCGCATTGAATTGAGCGAACTCAAAATTAGAGAACCGAAAAAGAAAGAAATGACAACCGTTGAAGCATCGATGAGATTGGATGCTGTTGCTTCGGCTGGATTCGCCATGTCTCGCAGCAAAATGGTTGAATTTATTGACAGAGGCGACGTGCGAGTTAATTGGAAAGATATCACCCAATCTAGTTATCACGTTAAATCTGGAGATTTAATCGCCGTTAGCGGTAAGGGAAGGTTGGAAATTGGGGAAGTTATGGTAACAAAAAAAGAACGCTATCGAGTGCAGTTAACTCGATATTTGTAATGGACGAATCGAGAAACCGGGTTTTTTTACGAGATTTAAGACGATAGCCAAGTATTGCGGAAAAACCCGGTTTCTGACCACTTCGTTGAGTTCAAAGAAACCGGGTTTTTTACGATATTTAGGGCGAGAATGAAGTGCGGGTGCTTTTGTGTTGGTTGGGAATTGACGAAAGGGCGATCGGGCTTCAACGCAGAATCATGACTGATAGTTCGATCGGGCGATCGCACTTTCTAATTCTTCTAATGCTTGGAGACTTCCGACTTCCCAAGTGCGGGCTATCGCCTAACGTGCGGTTTCTGTGTTGCGGGATTGACTGCAAACCCGCTAGTCTTATTGAAGAGAGATGAATGGGGAGTAAAAATAATGACAATTGAACAAGCTGTATTAGAAAATTTACGGGAATTGCAGCCTGAGCAACAGCAAGAAGTTCTAAACTTCGTGCAGTTTCTCAAGCAAAAGTCTACTCCAAAACAACCTCAGCGTAGTTTGTACGGGTTGTGGAGCGATCTGGATATTGAAATTACAGAGGTGGATATTGCCGAAGTCCGTGAAGAAATGTGGGGAAATTTTCCCAAGGAGTTTCCTCTATGAGCGCAGTTGTGATAGATACCCATGCTATTGTTTGGTATTTCTTGAAGTCGGGGAATTTGTCTGCTACTGCTTTAGCGGCAATCGAGGGGGCAGAGTCGGTTTATGTGGCTTCGATTTCTGTTGTAGAAATTATTTACTTGAACGAAAAAGGAAGGTTGCCAGCAGTGGCTCTAGAGCGGTTAATTCAAGCCTTAGCTGATATTAATACTGGATGGTTGGTAGTGCCACTATCTTTAGAAATTGCTCAGGCAATTTCCCAAATTCCACGAAATGTTGTGCCCGATATGCCCGATCGCATTATTACGGCTACTGCTTTTTATTTGCATCTGCCATTGGTTAGCTGTGATTCTAAGATTCAGGCAGCAGATATTCTGACGATTTGGTAGTTAGAGACAAATTTTAGAAATATTGAGCGTTTCTTTGCGATCGGACATGATATGAGTGATTTGAGTCGGGGGGCGATTCCCTACGGGATAGCTTCGCCGCGCGTACTTTTGTGTTTGTTGGGAATTGACGAAAGGGCGATCGGGCTTCAACAGCCTTTTTGCAAGCAATGAGACAAGGTGGGGAAGAAGTGAGGAGAGAAGTGCGATCGCTTTTAGGAGTGAAAGGGCGATCGTCACTCAATCCCATGTTCTATACAACTGTGTAAACAAGTTTATGTGACCAGGATTTTGACTACAGAGCAATACCGCAACTTGAAAGCCTATCCAAGAGATGTACTAAGTCGTAACAATCAGTCAGCCGTTGAGTTTCAAATGACCCACCATCTCGCCGCGAATAACTAGATCCTTCCCGGCAATAATTCGCCGTGGGAAGATGTCCATGTGGAGCCTGCATTGAAAAAGTAAGATCGTTATAAATTTTTAAACCAAGAGTCATTCTACCGGCACTGTCCTCACGGTCAGGAGTGTACCATCCTATCCGTCTCTCGAAACTCCCTCCTAATTCACGTTGTTTCTGACCTTCCTGATAGGAGGATCTTGATTTACATAAAAACGATATTGTATCCTCTCCTAGTTCCGACATAATGCGCTTTTGTACACTAAACCCAAAGCGACCATTGCTATATTTAAGCCAAAGTCGATCAATAGTACAAAGGTCAGGACAAGGGAAGTACCATAAATGTAGGAAATTTAAACAGTCCTCGCTCGGGTCAGCGTGCGTCCATTCTCCATCCCGGACTTTTTTCTCTGCTGTTAGATATCCTACGGCGAGCATCAGCCGTCCTGTTTCTTTGTTAGCTTCTTTCCATTTGCCCTCTGCTAGTAGGTCACGAAGGTGTGTGTAGTTATAATGAGCAGAGACGCTGCTGTCAAGTGATGTTATTTCAAGATTTGAATAATCAACAACTTGATTAGCTTGAGTCCTACTTGATGCCTTACTAGATTGATTGCTGCTTGATGCCTGTGACATCACGAAGTAGACAACTACAGCCAGCACAATTAAAATCAAAATCCACATTGATAGTTATCCTTAATTAGATAATCAGGGAGATTGTAACTCAATCCCCTGATAGTTGTTTCTAGAGGTAAAAATTCAGTAAAATTGCTTTATCCGCCATAATTGCCGCTACCATAGCCAGTTTCTTTGGCGATATCGAGCATAGTCGATTGACTAGATTTGACTTTTTTTAGTTCCATTTCTACTCTTTCCCTTTCCGCCTGATCTGCTATTCCAATTTGCTCTTCAAATTGAGCTATTATTGTTGAGTTGGGAATATCAGAAACCTGTTGGGGTGATAAAATGCCTTGAGCCAAAGCCAAAGCAGTTACAATATTCCGAATTGCCTCGACAAGGTTGTATGGTAAACTCACTTTTGTCAACTCCTCTGCTAGGGTAATTTGTAAACATGAA
>JBBSNU010000082.1:0-11776 GCA_038260455.1 Chroococcales cyanobacterium
AAGACTGCCGATAGTGGCTAAGAATATTGTATAACCAACAGCTTGCAAAAGATAGATTATATCTCTGTATCCAAAGAGTGCTTTGAGAATAACTCCGGGAAATTGCCGATCGGGCAAAACTCCTGCTGCATTCCACACCATCGGGCCTAAAATACAAGAGTGAAGTGCTGCGGTGCGATCGTAAAACACACAAATCGCTGCATACTTGCTATCCATCTGCGACAAAATAGCAGCAGCTTGGTCAAAATGCTTGAGTGCAGATACCGCCAAACCCGCGACAATTAACAGCAACAAAATCCCCATAAACTTGAAAAACAGGCGGATATCAATCTTGACTCCCCACTTGAACAGCAGCGCCCCAATGATTGTCGCCCCAGTCAAACCGCCCAAAGCGCCTAAAGCGGGACTCAAACCCTGTTGAAATTGAGCGCTGACAAACAAAACTGTTTCAAAACCTTCGCGCAGTACCGCAATAAAAATTAAGCCAAATACGCCCCAGCCGGCCTGAGTATTTTCTCTCAAAGCTGCTGTAACTGCTCCTTCAACTTCAGCTTTGAGAAACCGCGCTTGCTGAGTCATCCAAATTAGCATCCAGCTTAGCATGGCGATCGCCACAACTCCCAACACGCCTTCTAATAGCTGTTTGATTACCGGTGCGTAAGGCTGATTAGATGTTGATAGTGCTGCGAGCAACCCATTGAATAAAACACCGACAAAACCGCTAGCAGCAATGCCGGCTGCGACACCTGCATAAACCCAGGAATTGAGGTGACTTTGCTCGGCTTTTTTCAAACAAGCGAGAACAATTCCCACCACTAAGGCTGCTTCCACGCCTTCGCGGAGGGTAATTACAAAAGTCGGTACAGCTTCGCTAAAATTCATTTTTTTATAACTGCTAATTTGTAGTTAGTCCTTAATCCTTAGTCCTTAGCAACTTTGCTTTTACCGCTGGCAGAAGATCAAATTATTGAACCGCGAAGACGCTAAGGACGCGAAGGAAGAGAAAAGAAGGATCAGCTACTCTTAAGGCGGAGCATCTCTGTTTTGCTTTTATATGAGTGCTGTCCCCGCTCGCTAAATATACAAGCTCTTCGAGCGGGGACAGCACTCCTAAAAAATGCTTTTTACTCTCCGAAGAGATGCTCCCTCTTAAGGCGGTTGGGGAGTAACTAAGGACTAATGACTAAGGAATGCGAGCTATTAATTACGTCAACTAAAATCACGCAGCATCTTTTTTAGTTCTACTTGGTGCAATTCTTCTTGGCCGATTAGGGTGCGGGCGTATTCTTCCAGATAAACGCTGCAATCAGTCACTACTTCAAGTAAAGATTTATACTTTTTGAGCGCTTTTTTTTCGTGATTTAGACTTTCTTCCAACAAATCTTTTACCGAGTGTTTGTAGGTTTCTTCGATGGTAGCAATTTTTTGCGTGGGATGCCCTTCTAAACCTGTGAGAATTTCTCCTGCTTGTTGCGCGTGGAGCAGGGATTCAGTTGCTTGTGCTTGAAAAAATTGCACGATGGGGATGCGGTTTGGGCCTGTCACCATCAGTGCATAGTGGGTGTAGCGCACAACACCTGCTAGTTCCCATTCCATGATGGTGGCTAGCAGTTCTTGGGTTTTTTTATCGTCAAGTTCTTTCATTTGTTGTGTTTGATTTAGAATGCAATGAAGGATAATATTTAGGATATCATGTTTTGTGATTTAATGGAATTTTGGCAAAAAGTGTTTTTTTTCAATGCCTAAAGCGGTAAGGTGCGATCGTAAGCACCTTACCGCTTTAAATATTTGGCTTTTGTCCTGATTTCAAGAAAAAGTTTCCCAGCAAGGCGCGCGCCGCGCAGCTTACCGGATAGTTTTTTGTCTCAGTTAGGGGTTGACTTCCAAGACTCCATTAGGAGTAAACACTACGGTAAACTTGGCTGCTGGTACTGCAGCACTGTTACTCTGAGTTTGGGAAGTCTGCTGCAAAGAAGGTAGGGGAGTTTCTTGGGTGAAATCTTTGGCTGGTTGATTGAGTGGCTCGAAATTTGCGACCGCCCCGTCAAGACTCGCACTCACGCGATACACTAGATTTTGTGTAAAGGTAGGGCTAGTTTGCCAACCTCGATCGATGCGATCGTACAGTTTCAGACTTAACTCCTGTAGCTGGGCGCGATCGGTAATTTCTGTTGTCGGATCAGTCCCATTGACCGCCTGAGCTTCTGGCTGGCCTGCTGATACAGGCACAGCTTGCACAGTCTTGTCTGTACCGCTACTGGTAATAGCTGTTTCAGTAGACTGATTAGTAAAAGGCACAACATCAGGAGACTTTTCAGGCAACTTTTTTTGGCTGTCAGCAACTACCGCCGGCAGCGCACCGCTACTCGCAATAGCTGGTTGGGCCGGCTTATCAACACTCCGAACATCTGCTGCGGTACCATCAGGATTTTTCAACTCTACTGTCCAAGACTTGACGTAAATACCGCGAAACTTTTCTTTTTGCGCTACGCGAAACATCGCGATGGGATAAGTCACGCAAAACAGAGTGAAAACTCCCATACAAGCCCAAACTATTTTGTGCATCTCCCTGGCTGGGAGCGGCTTATTTTTTGTTTGCATCAATCAAACCTCAGATTACTTTAAGTTAAGGGCAAATAGGGAAATAGAGGATGCCAGCACATAGCTGTAGCTGCAACCAACACACTAATCATCCACACAAAAATAGTGCGGCTTTTAATATTCTTGTTTTTCCAGAGAGTGTGGAGAATCGGCCAACTGATCAGCCAACCCACAAGCAACATGGTTTCTTTGCCCGTATAACTGCCGATGTTTCCCCACAATTCATCACCAGTCTTGCTTCCCGGAATCCAAGTGCCAAGATTCCAAACAATTTTTTCTATGTCTTTGGATGTGTCTGACAAGTGGTGAGTCACCATCATTGTGAAACAGCCAATTGCTGCACTAATGAATGCCGCTGCTGCGGGGCCGGAAACGCTAGGTGCAGTTTCCGCTCCTTCGGATAAACCGCTGGGAAACCGTTTTAATTTGCTCCAAAATTTCCCATAAGCAGGTTCACTGTCCGCTGGATTTTGGCGATATAACTGTCTTGTCATCCGATTCATCTCCTGAAAATGGTAAGTGAGAATTAGTGGTTTGTAATTAACCGATCACTAATCTAACAACCGCGAAAACGGTTAGGATATTTTTGATTCCTGAGACTTATTGCAGAAATCTTTAATTGATAGGTTGACCGCAGATTGAAGGCAGAAAAACGCAGATGAACGCAGATGATTTTAAGATAGTTTTTGGATGAAATCAAGAGGTATCTGAAACATAAGCAGTCAATTGCTTGTTTGTTCCTTCTTCCTTCTTCCTTCTTCCTTCTTCCTTCTTTTCACCCTGAGCGAAGCCGAAGGGCCTTCTTCCTTCTTCCTTCTTCCTTCTTCCTTCTTCCTTCTTCCTTCTTCCTTCACTACAAAGCGCGAATTTTAGCAACACCAAGTCCGCTCACCATACCGCCCATTGCAAAAAACATGATTGCTGCTAAAGCGACGCAGGTTGCTGTGAGAACCGGACGATTTTTCTTCTCTAATATTGAGTCGCCGTAGCTCCACAAAACCCAGGCACAAGCTACAGTCAAAGGCAAGGTAAATAGCACGCTAAATTCGTGATATTCCATCAAAACGTACTGCCCTAAAGGCGAGTTTTCTTTCAGCCAAGCCCTAGCTCCACCAAATTCTGCGGCGGCTCGATAACGCATATAAGCCCAGTTGCCGGTAGAAATAGCCAAAAAACTCAAAAGAGTTGACCAAAAGGCTAAAGTACGCATTTGTGGCAAGATTTTACCCGCACCTCGCATTAAGGGAAATGCGAGATGTCCTGTATAAACCATCACGACTAATGCCAGCATTGCACCCATGCCGTGAATTGCTCCCATCCACCGCTGCCAAGGGCTCGGATGCAATAGGTTAACTAAAGGTAAAAACAGGAATAAACCGGCGGATAAAAAGCTGAGTCCGTAGATAGTAACTTGAGCGATATCTAACTGTTTGGGAAATTCTGAGGGAATTAAATCGGTAGTTGAGTCTGGCGTTGAGTGTTGCACTGCTGGCAAACCTCCTGTAGGTTGTTCGGAAAATTAGTTGACAATAATTGCATTAGTTTTTTGAATATGTTGAGAATGCCCGCAGTGGGGGCAGAGCTGATCGCACGTTTGCGCGATCGACTGCTGCAAAAATACTGCTAACTATATTTAGTGGTAATAATTCGGGCTTTTGAGTTTTTCCAACACCCACTAATTGCTATATGACTAGCTCTCGGGCAATTTCATTGCTGCTGCGGTCAAAAGATTAATGCAATTGATTCTCAAAAAATGACAATAAAACCAATTAAGAGTTTTCAGTCAATTCTTTATATTGTTTTAATCTTTTTGCTTGGCTCACCCAAAAACGGATGTTGAATCGGCAAACAAATATTAATAACTTTTATCAAGAAGTTGGCAGGTACGGGCTGTAGGTATGAAATTTGATTAATTTTTAAGAATTATTTAATCTCCGATCGCAAATCATGAAAATTCTGGCTTCACAGCCGGAAGCCTCGTCAAATCAGCCATCGCCCGCCATGAATTGCCCAATCGCTCCCCCGCACCAATGCCCCCAGAGGGTATTGTGAATTTTTGTAAAAAATAGTTTGCTAAAGGGTTGGGAGTTCTCTCGTTTGGGATACATCGATGCACATACCTGATGGTTTTCTTTCACCGCCCGTAGCCATTGTCACCGGCGTAGCAAGTGCAGCAGTAATTGCAGTTGCCCTAAGTCGAACCCGCACCAGTCTGGGATCTCGGCAAGCCCCAATCATGGGCTTAACTACAGCTTTCGTGTTTGCAGCCCAGATGATCAACTTTCCCGTAGCCGGCGGCACCAGCGGGCACTTGTTGGGAGGGGCGCTGGCATCCGTGGTTTTGGGGAGCCCTTGGGCGGCAACTTTGGCGATGAGCACCGTTTTTATCATTCAAAGCGTCTTGTTTGCCGACGGGGGCATCACCGCCCTGGGTGCGAATATTTTCAACATGGGGCTCGTTGGCATTTGGGTGGGCTGGTGGCTGTTGCAGCCATTGCAGCAACTCTTGGGAGGTTCCCGAAATCGCTTGCCGATAGCTGCGGGTATTGCCGCCGCCCTCAGCGTCGTTGCTGCTGCTATTTGTGTGGCGATCGAACTAGCAATTTCTGGTACAGTAGCGCTGAATATCGCATTACCCGCAATGGTAGGCGTACATATTTTAATTGGCATTGGCGAAGGGATAATTACAGGCGGAGTTTTAACTTATCTCGTCAAAGTTCGGCCGGATTTATTACCGGGAGAACAGCCACAATTGCAGAAATGGGTAGCGCCAGTAGTAGGGGTTTTATTAATTTCCGGCTTGCTTTCGCTGTTCGCTTCAAGTTGGCCCGATGGGTTAGAGGCTGTAGCAGAAAAATACGGTTTTAAAGATAAAGAAGCAGTGGCGATCGAAAATCCTACTCCTTTAGCAGATTACACAGTTAAAGGATTAGAAGAACAGCCTATCGGTACTAGCATTGCTGGAGTTGTGGGAGCGGCCACCTGCTTCGGTGCAGCCTTTGGTATTGCTCAATTGGTCAAACCGAAAGATGCTTAAACTCTCGATACCTTTTCGATTGCGGTTATCTCTGATAATTGTAGTCGGCATTGGTTTTATGAAGACTGGCGCTTGGCTGTGGCTGGGGATTTATGGGGCGATCGCACTTTTGTGGTCATTTTCGCTCAGAGCTCCGGTGCGGACGCTAGCGCAACTGTTAGGAGCAGAATTGCTTTTTCTCTCCTTATTAGTATTGCCGCAAGGTTGGGAACGTGCCAGTTTTCTGTTGCTGCGTTCCCTAATTTGCCTGCTAATTATGAACAGTTTTCTGCTAACTTTGCCGCCCCACAGTTTCGGAATCGCCCTCAAAGGATTACCCCTACCAGCAGGTTTGCAAGAGATCGTTCTTTTAGCAGGACAATACCTAGAAATCTTGCTAGCCGAAGTCAACCGCATGAAAAGATCCGCACAACTCCGAGGCTTATCCGGTACCGGAGGATGGTTGCGCTACGCCAGTGCATCCATGATCGGAGCGCTTTATTTGCGAAGTCTCGATCGCGCTGAAAGAGTACACGCAGCCATGATGATTCGTGGCTATCAAGGAAGTTTGCCCACCGAATCACAATCAACACCAAAACAGCGACTGTGGCTGACACTCGCGATTTTAACCGCAACGGGATTAACAATAGCTTCTTACGGTAATTGGGCATAAGGCTATGGGTTATGGGCATAGGAAATTGATTAATTCATCCCTCTATCTTTTTCCTTATCCCCTCCCCTCTCTGCGTTCTCTGCGCCCTCTGCGGTTAAAAACTCTTAATCCTAAAATCGAGGCAAATAAAAATTGACTAACCTCAAATCACCGCCAACAATCGAAGTGCAAAACTTAGTATTCAGCTATCCCCAACAAAAACCAGTATTGCGGGGAATATCCTTTAATTTGCAACCCGGAGAAAGAGTAGGTTTAATGGGTTTGACAGGGGCTGGAAAAAGCACCTTGCTTGAAAATTTAATCGGCTTAAAAATGCCTCAATCCGGCGAGATTAGAGTGCAGGGAACGAAGCTAGAACAGGAGACATTATCGCAAGTGCGGAAGCAAATAGGATTTTGTTTTCAAGATGCTAACGACCAGCTATTTATGCCGACTATTTTAGAGGATGTGACGTTCGGGCCGCGCAATTATGGAGTGTCGCTTGGGGATGCGCGCGATCGAGCTTTAGCCTTATTAGACGAATTCGGTTTAGTCGAATTTGCCAACCGTTCGGCCCACGAACTTTCCGGCGGTCAAAGAAGGTTAGCAGCCTTGGCAGCAATTTTAGCATTAAAGCCTGCAATTTTAATCTTAGACGAGCCGACTAGCGGACTAGACCCCTCGTGGCGCAGGCGTTTGGCTAAAGTTTTGTCGCAATTGCCGGTCGAGGTAATTTTAATCGCATCCCACGATTTGAATTGGATCGGAAAAACGACTCAAAGGGCGTTAATTTTGGCGGATGGTGAGATTAAAATTGACAGAGGAACTGAAGATTTGCTGAAAGACAAATCAACTCTTGAAAGTTATAATTTGCCGCCAGATTGGTAATCGGTGATTTGTTTGTAGGGTGCTACAACCTCAAACTGTAAGTTGCGAAAACTTAATAACTTAAGCACTTCCTACAGTCCTCTCTTCTGTAAGTTGTGAGATAAAAGGAGGCAGAGCCTCCGGATCTGCATTACCAGGCAGATCCTGGTAACGAGCAATCGCTTAAGTTATTAAATTTTCATTCCTAAGTTGCGAGATCAAAGGAGGCTGAGTCTCCGAATCTGCATTACCAGGCAGAGCCTGCTAACGAGCAATTGCTTAAGTTATTAAATTTTCATTCCTAATGCCAAAAATTAGCTTGTTTTATAGATGCTTTCGTTGGGAAACCCCAAATTTATCCGGGAAATTGTTTTTTTTGCAAGGGAGTTTTGGTAAGGAAAGAGAGTTAATCTGGAAAGAATTGCTAACTATTACTGAATTTGCAGGCAAAAATCATGAAGGTAGCTGTATTCAGCACAAAATCCTACGATCGCACTTTTTTAGAAGCAGCCAACGCTGGCCAACACGAGTTGGTGTTTTTTGAACCGCGGCTGAACCTGGAAACGAGCGTGTTAACTGCGGGATTTCCGGCGGTCTGCGCGTTCGTTAACGACTGTTTGGACGCTCCAACGCTCCGGGCGATCGCCCAAAATGGCGTGCGCTTGCTGGCTTTGCGATCGGCCGGATTCAATCACGTCGATTTAGCAGCAGCCCGCGATTTAGACTTAACTCTGCTGCGAGTTCCCGCTTATTCTCCCTACGCCGTCGCCGAACACGCAGTGGCGATGATTTTGTCCCTCAACCGCAAAATCCACCGCGCCTACAACCGCGTCCGCGAAGGCAATTTCGCCCTAGATGGCTTGTTGGGTTTTGACCTCCACGGTAAAACGGTGGGAATTGTCGGTACTGGCAAAATTGGCACGCTTACTGCCAAAATTCTGCACGGATTCGGCTGTCGCCTCCTGGGATACGATGTTTTCGACAACCCGGATTGTCTGGCCTTGGGGATGGAATATGTGGCGCTGGCCGAACTGTTCGCCAACTCTGATATTGTCAGCCTCCACTGTCCGCTGATACCGGAAACTTACCATTTGATCGATGCAGGGGCGATCGAGCAAATGAAGCCGGGGATAATGCTGATCAATACCAGCCGCGGTCAGTTGATTGACACTAAAGCTGTCACCAAAGGGCTGAAATCTGGTAAAATTGGCTACCTCGGCTTAGATGTGTACGAACAAGAGACGGATCTGTTTTTTGAGGATTTGTCCGATCGGGTGATTCAAGACGACGTATTTCAGCGCTTGCTGACTTTCCCCAACGTCCTGATTACCGGACATCAAGCTTTTTTCACTCAGGAGGCTTTGCAAAATATCGCCGAAACCACGATCGGCAATATCACCGATTTTGAACAAGGGCGTACTTCTCCCAATCAAATCGACCTCAGTGAATTGAAAAAATGAGTCAAAAGAGCGATTTTGCAGCGAGGGTAATTGTTTAAAATCAATTGATATGTTTGTTTTGCTTGCAATTTGTGAAAGTCTGGCTTAATCTCATCAATTAGTCCCGGCTGCCAGAATGCTGTGCTGAATGCCGGATAATTACACTGGCAGCAACTCAAAGCCTGCAATTTTACTTGACACCGGAGGAAGTATAAAATGACACAAGCTAACTTTTCTGACGACACACAAACGATGACTGAAGTCGTCACAGTAGACCTGGTGACAGACCAACCCGGGGTCATCACTACAGTGACAACTACAGAAACACCGACGGGCCAGTTCCAAGATATTAAAGACCAAGTTCTCACAATTTTGTCGGAACTTCCAGTTTATCTCTCCACTTTTTTTACTGAATACCAAAAGCCTCTGATCACAGTGGGTTTAATCCTGGCAGGCGGTGTTAGTATTAAGGTAATGCTGGGAGTTTTAGGGGCTCTTAATGATGTCCCTTTGGTAGCTCCAGTTTTTGAGTTGATTGGCATGGGATATACGGGTTGGTTTGTTTACCGCTATCTCCTCAAGGCTTCTACTCGTCAAGAGTTATTAACGGAAGTTGATTCTTTTAAAGAACAAGTTGTAGGCAAAGATTCTTAATTGGTCAGTTGACTGTTGACTGTTGACTGTTGACTGTTGACTGTTGACTGTTGACTGTTGACTGTTGACTGTTGACTGTTAACTGTTGACTGTTGACTGTTGACTGTTGACTTTTATTAGAAGGAAGAGGGGATATTGGGAGCATCTTTGCATTTTTTTAAAAGATGAGATGCTCTCGGCAATATTTGCCAAATCTCCCACTCTCCCACTCTCCCAATCTCCCCTTCTCAATTTGGATGGCAAAGTTGTTGTAAAGTGGCGGTAAAATCGGGGTAGGAAATGGCAGCGGCTTCGGCCCGCTGAATGTTGGTAACACCTTTGGCATTCAGGGCTGCGATCGCCAAACTCATCGCTATTCTGTGGTCGGTGTAGCTGTCAACATCCGCGCCAGTTAAAGCAGTTCCCCCGGTAATTTCTAAACCGTCGGGTAACTCGGTAATTTTGGCTCCCATGCGGTTGAGTTCCACAGCAGTCACGGCTAGCCGATCGCTCTCTTTGACTCGCAACTCTGCCGCATCTCGAATTATTGTAGTACCCGACGCAAAAGCTGCCGCTACTGCCAAAATCGGGATTTCGTCAATCAATCGGGGAATTAAGTCGCCAGCAATGGTGCATCCCCGCAACTCACTGGAATAGCGAACCAAGATATCAGCTACCGGTTCGCCAGCCGCCTCTCGCTGATTTTGCAGTTCAATGTCGGCCCCCATCATTTCCAAAGCTTCCAAAATGCCCGTGCGAGTTGGGTTGACTCCGACATTTTCGACTACGAGCTCGGAACCGGGGACGATCGCCCCAGCAACCAGCCAAAATGCCGCCGAACTAATATCTCCCGGTACAATCACATTCTGCCCTTGTAGTTGCGCCGGCCCAGTGACTGTAACGCTGCAAGTTTCTGGATCGACGCTCAATTTTGCCCCGAAGGCCCGCAGCATCCGCTCGCTGTGATCCCGCGACAGAGCGGGCTCAGTGACTGTAGTTTCTCCCTCAGCCATCAAACCGGCCAGCAAAATGCAGGATTTAACTTGAGCGGAGGCGATCGGCGAATGGTAGTGAATCCCTTTTAACTGCTGCCCAAGTATCGCTAAGGGAGCTAAAGAATTGCTTTTTCTACCCCAAATTTGTGCTCCCATTTGTTGCAGCGGTTTAATGACGCGCGACATGGGGCGCGATCGCAAAGAACTGTCACCCGTTACCGCAAAAAAACGCCCAGGATGAGACGCTAAAATTCCCAACATCAACCGCATCGTCGTGCCGGAATTACCCGCGTCCAAGACTTCGAGAGGCTCCTCTAACTCGCCAATTCCGACACCCCGGACGCTCACCCGTTTCGCGTTGAGTTCCGAAACCGAGGCTCCCAGGAGCGAGAAACATTTAGCAGTGCTGCGGGGGTCTTCTCCTAGCAGCAGTCCCTCAATTGTAGTTTCACCGTGGGCGATCGCGCCCAACATCAAAGCTCTGTGAGAAATCGACTTATCCCCTGGCACTCGAATCCGGCCTCGCAGCGACAAGCCCGAGGCTGGTTTTTGAATGCTTAAAGTTTGACTTTCGCCTAGAAGCGAAGTAGTTATAATATCAGCTTGCATTGAGATAAACTAGGATGGGACAGCGTTAGCTATCCTACCCTTTTCCCAGTCCTAAGTCATACCATTTTAGATTTTAGATTTTAGATTTGAGAATGGGGAATGACATACCGCATAGGGCTTTGGAACAGGGGCTACCCAATTCCATTAATTTGTGAAACTGGTATCAGCCACGGGGGACAGCAGATGCAACTGTACAGATTTTACCTTGATTTTACAAAAACCATCCGTATATTTGCTCATATTTCAGGTTCTGCATTCAGTTGTTGACCAGATGATTGAATTTTGACTGAACAATTTTAGATTTTCGATTGCTAGTTGTAGATTTTTGATTGTTTTAAGCAAAATCTCCGGAATTTGGCATCCAACTAATCTAAACTCTAAAGTATAAAATTTCACGCCTTGTACGCTCGCGACTTGTGAGCCAGTGTAGCCAAAGCAAGCCGAAGCAAGCCTAAGTATCTCAAACCACCCGATCCACAATAACTCCTACACTTTTATTTATGTTGACGCATCACCGCAAGCCTGTAAGTTTATCGCTGGTATCCACAGATTTACCTTTGTGGTCATTCGTTGAAACCGCTGGTACGCTTTATCAAAAAGACAGCGATCGCTTTCACTTGTTGCTACACGAACCGGCAATAGTCGATCGTCAATTTTCCGACGAATCTGGCGAGGAAGTTGCTATTTTGCCAACAACCACAAAACCCCGGTTGCTGTGGCTAGAAGTTTCGCCCTATCGAGTCATTATGACTATGCAAGGAAACGGCAAATACAGTTACCGCCACTGCTGGGAACGCGGAATGTACGGGCTGAGCCGTTACTGGCTTCAGGGCGAATCGCTGGCGACTCCCGAACAGTTGCGCCTCCGCAACTTCACTCGCAACTTGACTCTGACAGGAAAGCCGGAACCGGGACACTTGCGGTTAGAATATGAGTTGTGGTCGGAAAAAGTACAACTCGGTCG
>JBBSNU010000083.1:0-11766 GCA_038260455.1 Chroococcales cyanobacterium
GCTGCTAATCAAGTTATCGCCCTGCGCCACAGCTTGAGACAATTGAGTTTTGTATGCTTCTAGATTAGCAACGATATGCCCGATCGCCAAATCGCCATCGACGCGCCGCACTTGTGCCAAAAATCCATCACTAAACGAGGTTATAACGCATTTCTCTTTAATTCCTCTGTCGTTCAAAGTATTGACAAACTCCGCGACTTCTGCATCAGACCATTCGCAGTGCGGCTTGACATCAAAATAGAGAAATTTGTCAACATTTTTCAGGATTCCTAATGCTTCTTTCAACGTAGGAATTTTTTCGTCGGAAAATTCATCGCTAAACCATTTACCCGCATTGAGTGTCTGCAATTGTGAGAGGTTTTGTTCCCTGACTTTACCAGAAAATGCAGTGATTCTATCTAGTGTTGCGTCGTGAAAAATCACCGGTACGCTGTCGGCGGATAGCTGGATGTCAAATTCGATCGAATTAGCTTTGCGGGCGATCGCCAGTTCAAAAGCTGCTAAAGTGTTCTCAGGGGCGATCGCCGAAAATCCCCGATGTGCGATAATTTCTACATTCACTGTATCGCGCCCTCTAAAAAATCTGCCACAGTTTGATTAAAAGTATCCGGTTGAGTCAAAAAACACCAGTGATTCCCCGGTACTTTTGCAACGGTAAGATTTTTCAAGTATCTCTGATAGGGCTGCATTTGCCAATCCATGCGATTTACGCCTTTTTCCGGCTGTACGAACAAAGTTGGAATCTCAATATCTTCAGTCAAACCGGCAACTTTCATCACTTCTGCAAATATTTGATTTCGGGCGGGAATCGTAAATTTACTTCCCCAATTTCCGTCTGACTTTTGTTCGATTTGGTGTTGGAATATCATTTGCTGCGCGTCACTCCAACCAGCGTATTCTCCCGATTGTTTGGCTGCTGCTTCTGCTTGGGCTAAAGTCGCAAACGGGCCCATACATTTGAGACAATCTAATTTTCGGTAAACAATTGGGAGGGTGAGTTTCATCGCCGCGGGCAGTTTGGTGATGAAGATCGGGTCTACTAAAATCATACTGCAAAAGCGATCGGGATTTTGTCTCGCCCAAATCGGTGCTAATTTTCCCGTCCAAGAATGTCCTACAATATGGGCATCGGCCCAGTTGAGATGTGCCATCAAAGCTTCTAAATCTGCGATCGCACTTGCAAAAGTATAGCCGGTTTCCGGTTTGCTGCTCTCTCCGTGGCCGCGCATATCCGGCGCTACAATATGATAGCGGTTCGCCAAGTAATTGCCGAAGCCCGTCCAGACAACGGCACTATCTGCTAAACCGTGCAATAGCAGCAAGCGCGGAACTTTTTCTGCTTCTTTTTTTATCTCTGTTGCTGAGTTCCATTCTAGGTAAGAAAGTTCGATTTCTGGTAAGTGTAAGCTCTTGCGCGCAGGCATAATTGAGAGTATTTTTTAGTATTTAAGCTACGGATATCAGTAAAGTTCGTAGGGGAGCATCTCAGTTTTGCATTTAATAGTGCGAGCGTCCCCGAAGAGCGTATTATACGATACGCGAGCGGGGACGCTCGCACTATAATAAAAAAATGCTTTTTACAAAAATGAGATGCTCCCGGTTCGTAGTGCGGACTTTAGTCCGCAATATTGAGCGGACTTTAGTCCGCACTACGAACGGAACGGTTTTTGTGATGGCGATCGACTGGGTATGATAACATTTTTGAAACAAGCATTTTTTATAAAGCGTGGGAGCACCTCAAGAACTCGCAATATAATAAATCCAAAACCGGTAGCATCTGGTGTTTTTCATTATAGTGCGAGCGTCCCCGCTCGCGTATTGTACTCGCTCTTCGGGGACAGCACCATAATACATCCAAAACCCAGATGTTCCCCGGCTTGACGTACCGCCGGAGCCTTTTCTGGGTTATTTTGAATGTTTTGACGATCGAATTGGCTCATCTTCAACTACTCTATGGTTGTGGTTGAGATACTTCAATTTGGACGATCGGATCTTTGGCAATTTTGCCCAATTTCACAGAATCCAACAAGCTTTCCCAATCAGCCTTGAGGGCTGGATCGTCTGGGTTTGCGCGCCGGGCCGCAGCTAGGGTGCTGATGGCATCTTGCCAAATCCCATTTTCAGCATAAATAAAGCTTTTCTGGCGCGGATCTGCCTTTTCTAATTGACTGCGGATATCTGCACTGAGTTCAACTCGCCGCACAGTAACCATTTCGAGCAGATCGGCCGATCTGTCTTGAGAGTCGCAAATCACTGTCAAACGCCAACGGTAACTTTTTCCTAGTTCCAAGGGCGGCACATTTTTATTAGCGGGGATACTAACCTCGATCGTCCCTGATAAATTGCTAATTGGGAGAGTCTGTTTATAAATCTCCTTGTCGTTTGGATCTAGCAGGGTCAATTCGGCTAATGTCGCCTTTATTGGAGGCCAGTTGAAAAAGAATGTTGGATAGTCGGAAACAGTCCGTGCGATGTTATTTGGAGGAACTAAGGGTGTGAGATATATCGGAGGATCGTTCGCGTCGATCTTGCAGCCGCCACCGCGCACACCTCTTGTTGGTGGATTGAGCTGCATATCTATATCTTCACGGGGCTGAACGAAGCGCGGCCCTCCCGATTGAGTTAACGGTTTGCCTGGGTCTTCCCTCGGCATTGGCTGTCCCAGACTTGCCAATTGGCAAGCGTTAAATGCTGCTATCAATAATATGGAACCAAAGGCGATCGAGTTGAAGCGAAAATTACTAATTTTTTTCATAACCGTTGCCGATGTTTTTTAATGTATATTGTCTCTGTTTACTTTACCGACTTTTCTCCCAACACCCGGTATACATTAACTTTTTGTTCCCTGCCTTTTAAAGGTAAAGCTCCCCAAGATTCTACTTCAAATTTTCCTTCTAGATGCACTAAAGTTTCTTCGCCAATCAAGATCCGGCAGGTGTCTTCTTGCCGATGTTTTTCGCAGCTTTCGAGGCGAGAAGCGATATTTACACTATCGCCGATTACTCCATATTCTAAACGGGTTTTGCCACCCAAGCTGCCCACCACGATCGGCCCTGTAAAAATTCCGACTCGCATTTTTGCTGCTGGTAAACCGCGATCGCTCCAATTTTGATTCATGGCTGGTAAGCGCGAACTTATAGCTACAGCGCAAGATACCGCAAGGCGAGCATCTTCGGCAATTGCTTCGGGAGTTGTGCGGGGAATGGGCACGCCAAATACTGCCAGCATTCCATCTCCGGTAAATTTATTAATCACGCCTTGATGTTTTTGCACTTCCTCGGCCATTGCTGATAAATACTCATTTAACCAAGGCATTACCACTTCGGGCAATAGTTGTTCGGAAATCGTGCTAAAACCTTGCAAGTCAGTCAGCAGCATTGTAGCAGTTACTCTTTTCCCTGGCAATAGCCCGGACTGGAGGAGATGGACGCGCTCTTTCCACAAAGCCTTGGCGATCGCCGGTGAAGTTTGCTGTCCTAATAGTTTCATGACAATTTCTTGCTGCTGTCTTGACTGGTGGTACTTGTAGGTGATGACGGCTGCAGGGGCGATCGCCAAGGCCAGAGTCGCCCCTGTCACAGGTATCCACCCCTGTTGAGTGAATAGAAAAAATGTGAATCCCCATAATATGCCGCCAAGTGCGATCGCGCTGACGGTGAAACTGAGCGTATTTTCTAGCCGCCAAGCCAAACAGCCGCCAACTCCTCCCCAAACAGCGATCCAAAGCATTTCTTGCCATTCATCCCAAAACCAAAATAGCCCTTTACCGTCTAAAACGGCGCTGATAATTTGGCTAGTTGCTGTTGCGTGAATCAATACCCCAGGCATCCGGCGGTTTCCGCTGACAGTAGCGCTGTAAGGAGTAGAAAAGATATCTTTTACAGTTGGGGCTGTAACGCCGATTAGCACTATTTTATCCTTGACCAATTTGGGGTCAACTTTTCGCTCCAAAACTTGACTTAGTGTCACCGTATTTGCGACATTTTCAGGAGAGCGGTAATTGAGCATGATTTGATAGCCTTGAGTATTGATTGTCTGATACCCTCCTGAATGCGGCTTCAGTCGCGGAAACACTGTTGTTCCTATTTGAATTTCGTTATTTTCGGTAATTATTGTTTCTATATTTTTGGTGTCAAAATAGTTATAAGCTAACCGCATCGCCCATGAATTAAGCGTCGAATTTTCATAAAAAGTAAAAATAAAATTCCGGCGGACTATGCCGTCTGGATCAACGATTAAATCGCTAAATCCTATCTGTTTTTTGGGTAGTTTGGGAGGCGGCCCAGCTCGCTCGCGCTCGGAGTTACCGAGGGAGGTAATGGCGATGACTTTGGGGTTTTTGAATTGAGCGGCCAATTCTGCATTTCCCGGTTCGTAGGGGATATCGCGAATGATATCCATACCAATAACTGCGGGTTCGAGACGGGATAATTCGGCGAGCGTTTTTGCTAAAACGCGATCGGAAATTGGCCATTTCTTAAAAGCACGAATGTCCTCTTCTGTGATTTTTACTACCAGTAATCTCGGGTCAGCACCTGCATCGGGGTGCAACTGCACCATCAAATCAAACGCTTTTAATTCCAATGGCTGCAACCAACCTAAATGTCGCACTCCTAAGAGAGTTCCCGTCACGACAATCCAGGTAATCGCCAGAGGTTTCAAGTCAGCAAAGGGGAAGGAATTAGTTAAGTTTTTCCAACTCCAACGTTTCTCTCCCAATTGATGATGGAATCTCTTAAAGAATTTAGGCATAATAATTCTTTTCTCAACCCTATTGGACAAAGTGTGGGAGCATCTGTGTTTGGCATCTTGTATTGTGCCATCGCCGATCGCGTATTGTACAATTCACGAGTTTTTAAGCCGCACTATAGCAATTCTAAATCAATTGAAATAACTGGTAACTGGTTCCAAGGTTCTGCCTTGCAACCCATGTAAGGGAGGAAGAGCCTCGACTGCGAAAATGGAAAATGGAGGCAGAGCCTCCGGATCTGCGTTACCAGGCTCTGCCTGGTAACGAGTTGTCCCACAAATCATTTAGGATTGGTATATAAGAAAAAAATGCTTTGCGACAAAAATGAGATGCTCCCAAAGTGTGCTGAGTAGGTGGTCATAATTAAGAGAATAATACGCTCGGCCATAAGTTCCTTACTGCCAGGAAATTAGCTTTTCAGGTTTAACGTTTATTTATGCACGCCTGCTTGCATCTTAATGTCAATAATGCCGATTATTGATGCCCAAATTTTAATTGTCCTGTGCTGTTTTGGCGATCGCATTTAACTGCAATCCCTGGGGATAAATGTTCTCTTCTTTGCTGCGCTTGATGTCGGCTTCGGAAATCTGGGGTTTGAGGTATTTCGCCAAAACTTTCACGATGTCGCCCCGATCGATCGTCCCTACAACTGAACCAATGGGCGAGAGAACGATGATTCGGGGGAGTTGACGGGCTTCCATGCTGTTAATCACTTCGGCGATGGATGCTTTTTGTGAGACTGTGGGGGTTTTTCCCAGGGGTTGCAAAATGTTGTGCAAAGTCTGAATTTGCCACTGACTGCGTTCTGTCAAGCGGATATCGTCGATCGACACTAAGCCCAAATCTCGCCCGTTGGTCGCAGCAATGTAAAATGGAAACGGGTTGACTTCTAACAAATAGCGATCGGCAAATTCTCGCAGAGTCAAATCTGCATCTACAACTCGAAACTCGCGGCTCATCGCATCACTGGCTTTAGTTTTGAGCAGGGCTTCTTGTAACACAGCAAAGTCTCTGTAGGCTGTGGCATTGCGAATCGCAAACCAGCCGATCAGCGCAATCCATAAGCCGCCGTACTGGCGCGCTAACAAACATACACTTACACCAAAAACAACCGCCAACCAACCCAAAACTTGTCCTGTTTTTGCCGCCCAGCGAATGCCGACAAATCGAGAACCGGTAATTTTCCAAATTGCTGATTTTAAAACTTGTCCTCCGTCCAAAGGCAAGCCGGGAATTAAGTTAAACAATCCCAAGACTAAATTTATTTCTGCTACCCTCTCTGTTACAATAGCAATCAAACTTGTTTGAGGCAGAACTTGAGAACCCAAACCGAGGATTAAAAACAGCGCGAAGCTGATCAGAGGGCCGGCGATGGCTACTTGAAATGCTTGACCGGGAGTTTTTGATTCCGAGTCGATCGATGCAACGCCGCCAAATAAGAATAGAGTAATAGAATTAACTTTAATCCCTTGCGACATGGCAGCCAAGCTGTGTCCGAGTTCGTGCAACAGCACCGAAGCAAACAGCAGCAGAGCTATGGCTAACCCAGCACTCCAGGAGAGGGCAGGCCCCCACAAGCGGTAACTGCTAGCATATTCGCGGGTTGCGAGGGCTAAAATTATAAACCACGAATAATCTATCAGTAGGGGGATGCCAAATAAAGAGCCGATTCGCCAACCTGTCTGCATGAAATTTTCCTGGGAAAGGAGAGCAAGAAAGAGTTTCTATTATATCTGTTCTTCCCCTTGCCTTTCCCGTTGCCGCGGTTTCTACAGAACTCCGGCGTTACCCAAGCCCAAGATTACTCCAGCCCCCAACAAGTGGCCGAAGCTGGTTGTTGCCAGCAATTCCGGGATGCCGAAGCCTTTGAACATTCCGGGGACTGCAACGGGTAAAGCAGGGCCTTTGCCTCGGTTTTGCTTGTTGATGCCGTAGTAGCCGATCGCGATCGCCAGCAAATTGCATACAATCATTGTCAGTCCTACCATTGGTGTCCACTCCGGCGTTGAGGGAGTGGTAGCTTGTACGGCTAACAGCAAAGATGAGTTAATCATGTTCTTATGATCCTGATTTCACAGATTAATTGAGTTACAAAATTATAAAAAGCATTCTGCATTAAACTAAGATTTGTTTTAATAGTTAACAATTTGTTTATATTTTGATACAAATTCATCGCGGAGGAAAAAAAGTGCGGGTGAAAATTTGCGGAATCACGAAACTCGATCAGGGAATGGCGATCGCCCGTTTGGGAGCTCAGGCTTTGGGGTTTATCTGCGTGCCGGCTTCACCGCGCTATGTCAGCCCCCAAACTATTCGCCTGATCGCGATCGAGTTGCCGGAAAATGTCGATCGCATCGGCGTTTTTGCTAACACCACAATAGAAAACATCTGTCAAGTAGCGATCGAGTCAAATTTAAACGGGGTGCAGTTGCACGGAGATGAAACAGCAGAATATTGCGCGAGACTGCGGGAGTTTTTGCCGGGAATTGAAATTATCAAAGCCCTGAGAGTTAAGACTCCAGAAACTTTAGCGGCCGCTGCTATTTATGCCCTTCACGTCGATACTTTACTGCTGGATGCTTACCATCCCGCTCAACTCGGCGGTACTGGCAAAACTATAGACTGGGTGATGTTGGCAGAGTTTAAACCGCCTTGTCCTTGGCTGCTGGCGGGCGGTTTAACACCGGAGAATGTTTTAAATGCAATTGATAGCGCCAAGGGCAGTAATTTCAGCGGTGTTGACCTTTCGAGCGGCGTAGAAATAGCGCCGGGAAATAAAGATTTGACCAAAGTTGCTCAGTTGTTTGCAAAATTAACTCAAATTGCTAATCATTGATAATTGGTAATTGGCAAAAAGCTAATTAGTAACGCACAAAGTGTGCTTTTTAGAGTATTTATTTTTGAGTCCGCTTGGTGCGGACTTCGCTTGTATAGTTGCGGTTGAAACCGCTGATTCTGATATACTCAGTTCCCTCGCGCAGGACAGTTCAAAAACTAGGTTTCTCGATCGCCCGTCTCTCGCTCGTCCGGCGCTACTGTCAAAGAAACCGGGTAATGACAAGGCCTTAGTCCGACTACTAATATATCTTGAAAACTTTTAATGCTAAATTTGATTATGTTAAATTTTAGCGCGATCGGGCTGCTGGACTTACTGGCGCGCCGCCTCACCCTGGCTTTTTCAACTATTCCCGATTTCAACGACTGGCTGGTTGCAGCTATGCTGGTGCTAGCTTACACTGCGATCGCGCTTCCCGTCGGTTTTTGGTCGGGATTTCTGAAGGTAGACGTGCAAACCTCTTGGCCTACCATTACCGGAGTGCTGATAGGCTGTTTGTTAAGTCCGGGGCTTAGCGAGGAAGTATTTTTCCGCGTGTTAATACTGCCGCACCCTCGGGAGAATGCTTCTGGCTTAATGCTGTGGTTTTGGGGATGGGCGAGTTTGGTGCTGTTTGTAGTTTACCACCCGCTGAACGCGCTGACTTTTTATCCGATCGGTCGATCGACCTTTATGAATCCAGTGTTTTTGCTGCTAGCGGCAATTTTGGGAGTAGCGTGCTCCATCGCATACCTGCAAAGCGGTTCCATCTGGCCAGCGGTAGCGGTTCACTGGCTGGCTGTGACAGCTTGGCTGCTGCTATTGGGCGGTTACAGGAGGCTGTATGGTTAAATGTACAAAGTCCAGCATCACTATATTGTCGGGAGGAACTCAATCGTGGGTATCATAGGAGCGATCGTAGGTTTTTTGGCAGGGGTAGCAGTTGCTTACTCATTAGTGGAAAAACGATTAAAAAAGCAAAAACAAGAATACTTGCAGCAATCCAGAAGAATAGCTCAGGATATAGAACTAGCTCAGATATCTCGGATGCAGCAAACTGCCGATTCCCAGCCAGGAGAACAGGAAAATAAGCTTAAACAAGCCACTGTCGAACACGAAAATTTACTCAGACAAGTTACAACCCAATACGAAAGTCAACTCCAACAAATTGCCGCTCAATACGAAAATCAACTCCAACAAGTTCGAGCAGAACGCGATCAGTTCCAACAAGTTGCTGGCGCACACGAAAATCAGCTAAAACAAGCCAGCCAGGAATTAGAGGCAGCTCACAATGCTAGGCTGCAAGAAAATCTGCAATCTTTGCAATCAGAACACGAACATCATTTACTCAGAGTTGCTGACGAATTGCATCACAATTATCAAGCTCAAATCGAAGAACATTTGCAAAACCTGCAAAACGAACACGAAATTCGATTGAGACAAACTGCCGAGGAATATGAGAACCGCGAGGTTGAGATGCAGTTAAGTATGGAAGCTTTGCAAGAGCAATACGAGAGTCGGTTGCAAGCAGCTCACGAGCAGTTACAAGCTCACGAAGCTCAGATGCAGGTTACTATCAGGTCTTTGCAACAGCAGTACGAAAATAATGTCCAACAACAAGAAGTTCCCGATCCGCAGTTTAGTCAGTTAAATCAAACAGAAGTTGGAGAATATTTACCCGAACCAGAAGTAGGGCAGGAACAGTCAAGCGAGTTAAATCAAACAGAAGCTCAACAAGAGTTAAATGACACAGATTTTTCGGAACCACAATCAATTGATTTACATCAACAAACCGAAGTCGAACAACAGCCTGAAATAGCCAGACAATTAGCAACCTATTCGGTGGCGCAGTTGATGGGATGCGTTCAAAGTCAAGACTCAGAAACCCGCAAGTTTGCAGCGTCTGCTTTAGGTAACTTGGCTGCTGCTAATGCTCTGAGAGACGACAGCGAGCGAGTAATAGAAACCTTGGGAAAATTACTTCGAGATTTGCAGCCGGAGGTGCGCGAAGCTGCTGTGGAAGCACTAGCAAACATCAAGTCAGAAAAAGTAATTCCGCTGTTGGAACAAGCTTTGCGAGATACAGATAGGGCTGTGGCGCTGGCGGCAAGTGCTGCGATCAATAAGTTTAAGTTTTATCCGCAGACTCCGGCGGTGAAACCGAAAATTGTTGATATTGAGGAACCAAATCGTTAAGCAGTTACTGTAGGGAGGATCTCATTTTTGAAAAAAGCATTTTTTACAAAGCACGCGAACTGTTGTGCGATCGCATTATAAAATCAAAACTGAGATTCTCCCGAGGACTTTCGCTATAAGAAAAGGGTTTTAACCCCTAGCGGGCTATAGCTTTAATGAGATTGCGGACTTTAAAACCGCTGTTTTGTACCGAGCACAAATTTAGTTTCGCCGGAGTCGCCAATACCCACGTCTAAGCGAATTAATCCAAAGGGCGATCGCACCCTCACACCCAACCCAACAGCCGCCCCAGTCCCCGGTTTATCCCTCACCGAAGCCGGTTTTCCCAACACGCTGTCACCCGTTCCCAAATCCGAAGCAAAATCCACAAATATCACGCCGCCGACATCCCTACCGACGGGAAACCGATACTCGCCGGAAGCCAAAAAATAACTCCGCCCGCTACCAATGTCCCCGCTATCGTAACCCCGCACGGAATTGCGCCCGCCGAGGCGAAACGCTTCCGCTGGCGGCAAATCTCCGATGACAGTCCCCCCTTGCAAGTTAAAAGCCAGCATTTCTGGCAAGGTTTCGGACTCGCTGATGCCCAGAAAAGTGACTGGGACATAATGTATATAATTTGCCAAGAGGCGATTGCTCACAATGTTACCGCGTCCCAGAGGTATCGACTGCTCGGTGCTGAGGGTGAGAATCGAGCCGCTGGTGGGGTTAAAGGGATTGTTTCGCCGATCGCGCGTCGCGTCAAAAGAAACAGTGTATAACTCATCCACGCCGGAACCGCTGAATGTGAGAGGATTGCCACGTTCGTCGCGGCGGGCAATATTTAAGTTGCGATCGCGCGTGCTGATATTTGTATAATTCAATCCTAAAGTTCCGCGCCAATCGCCCAAAGGTCGCGTAACTGCGAGATTTCCCCCGATCCGAATTTCCCGAACTCGATCGCCATTCTGCAAATCGATATCGTTGTTGAAAATTTCGGAGATTTTGCGATCGCCAAAAGCTCTCACACTGTATCCCAAACGGTCATCGGCGGCAACATAAGGGCTGACAAACTGGACATCGTACTCGATACCTCGGAGGCTGGGCTGAAGTTCCACCGATAGCCGCTGCGCGTTGGTGCCGAAAGTGCGATCGACATAGGAAAGAGGAACAGCAACACCAACATCATCGCTAATGCTAGCACTCACGCCAAAAGATCGAGCCGATCGCTCTTGGACATTGTAAATTACATTAATATCCGTCCCAACTTCTTGAGTAGAAACCGTCACCTTGTCAAACAATCCCAACTGCTGCAACTGCTGCAAATCCGATCGTACAACTTGCTGGCTGTAATTATCTCCCGCCTTGAGTTTGAGTTCGCCCCGGATAAAATCTTCCGAAATTCTGCCAACAATCGGATTGCCTTTTTTATCAACTGCTTCGCCTCTGGAATTGACAATGCGAATTTTCACCTCAGCAACGTAAACGCCCTCAGCATTTCCCGCTTGACTGATTTGTCGAGTACCGTCTAACAGTTGCGCGTTGCTGTTGATTGGTTCGGTTTCGGGTTTGGTGGCGATCGTCCCCGGAGTTGGTAACACAGATGTAAAATCTTTATGGCGACTCGACTTGAGAGAAGGCGATTTAACTTCTCCAGCAACCGCGAGCTCATCCGATGCCGGCAAATCCCGCACAATTGGACTCACCTCATCCTCCTCCCTCTGCGCCCTCTGCGCCTCTGCGGTTGCTTCTCTAACCTCCACCTCACGCGGTGCGTCTGTCGGATCAAGAGCCCGCGCCGCCAAATCACCACCCGCCACCGTCGCCAAAGCCAAAAATGCGATCGCAGGAATATTTACACGCATAAAAATCTCTTTCTAAGTAGGTAATACCAATTTAATATGAAGCTGCATAGAATAGGGCTTCAAGAATAAACTTGTAAGATGACAACGAACTAATTTGCTCAGGGGTAATTTTTTCAAGAACTTGTTTCAATCGCTCTCGTAATTGCTCAAGTGTTGTAAAA
>JBBSNU010000084.1:0-11758 GCA_038260455.1 Chroococcales cyanobacterium
CGGAGTTGTCACCACGGGCGTCGGAGTCGGTGTCGGCGTGGGAGTTGTCACCACGGGCGTCGGAGTCGGTGTAGGTGTCGGAGTTGTCACCACGGGCGTCGGAGTCGGTGTCGGCGTGGGAGTTGTCACCACGGGCGTCGGAGTCGGTGCAGGAGTCGGAGTCGGTGCAGGCGTCGGAGTCGGTGCAGGAGTCGGAGTCGCAGCAGGTGTCGGAGTCGGTGCAGGCGTCGGAGTCGGTGCAGGAGTCGGAGTCGGTGCAGGCGTCGGAGTCGGTGCAGGAGTCGGAGTCGGTGCAGGCGTCGGCGTTGTCAAAGGCTCGGGCTGCACGGTATTAACTCCGCTAGAATCAGCAATAGCGAGACTGTTGATACCATCCAAAACAGCTAAATATTCGTTTGTTAGCTTATCCTGAATAATCGTGTAGCCAGAATAAACGCCTTTACCCACATAAATTTTCAGGTCATCAAACGACAGGTCGCTGTTTAACTTAATTACATCTTCACCGTCTGTATAATCAGTAATGAAGTCGGCATCCAACAACTGAGGGCCGCCAGTAGTTTTACCGATAAAGAAAGTATCATTGCCACTTCCGCCAGTTAAGGTATCCGAACCCTTGTCGCCAGCAAGAAAGTCATCTCCCAAGTTGCCCAACAAGCTGTCATTACCTTTGCCGCCGTAAACTGTATCGTTGCCTTTACCACCGTTTATGGTGTCCACGCCGTCGTTTGCGTACAGCAAGTCGTCGTCAGAATCGCCAAATAGTCGATCGTCACCTTTGCCAGCATAAACAGTCTCATTACCCTTACCGCCGTACAAAGTATCATTCCCTTCATTCCCGTGCAGAGTATCAGCCCCCTGCTTTCCATAAATTAAGTCATTTCCATCGCGCCCAAACACCAAGTCAGAGCCTTGTTCCCCAAAGATCACATCTGCATCAGAAGTGCCATTGAGAGTATCGTCAGCCAACGTTCCGTTAATGGTTGTCATTTTTAAGTCTCACTATTACAGCCGTTTGAACCCGTCTGCTTACTTGTCAGGCTCAAGCTCTTGTTTTTATGCGGAACGACGATTTTTGTAATAAAACTTCACAAAACAGGCTGCGGATTGTTCTGGTGTCGTGTCCGGTCAATTGACCGATCTAAAATGGGTTCGTAGTGTGGACTTTAGTCCGCAATCCCGGAGCGGACTAAAGTCCACACTACAAACTGAAGGTGTTTAATTATTTGACTTCCTTGTAATCCACCCCGTAACTCGTATCTCTCCCCGACAAATACGTAGTTTTCCCAGTTAAAGCTTCCAAAGTTTCTCTGGTTTTACTCGAAGTAATCGTATTCAGCGGTACTCCCAACTTGCTAGCCAAACCAGCGGCTACGCCCACACCTTGTCCTTGATAAATATTCACTGTCGCAATTCGCCCGACTGATACCGCCATACCGACATATCCAGACGATCGCCCGACAATAGCTAAATTATTCACTTTACTCGCCAAAGCGCTCTCTATCCCGAAATTATACACCGGCAGCGGCGGAATTCTCGAATCCAAATCCTTGACTCCGCCCCGCAAGTCGAAATCATAGGAAAAACTGCCGATCGACTTGGAGGGTAATGTGCCACCTTGAATAATCTCCTTCCCCGTCAGCGGCGCTACCACATCGCGCACATTCAAAGTTTGTCTGATATAAATCTCGTCCGGGATAAATAGTCTCACATCTTTACCCGACTTTTTTTGCAGCCATTCTTGCAGGTATGACATTTCTTTAACCATTTCAGGAGTCGGTTTTCTGCCGTTAGCTTCCATCTTCATCAATTCGTCAACTTTGTATTTAAACAGAAACCCGTTCCACGACATCGAATTATTTTTATAAAGGCAAATATTTGCCTTGTCAAAGAAGAATCCTTTTTCTTGAGTAAAGGGGAGATTTCTATCTACGTGATAGGCTGCTCCGATGGCTACACTTCTGATATTATATCCGTCTGTATAGGCCTGATAAATCGTGCTTTCAAAGTTCCTCATCCAGAATTCTGTACTTGCAGGATCTTTATATTTGCTAATGCTGGTTTTAATCTTTTCTACTAAATGAGTGTCGTAGAGAATGTTATCTTCTATTTTGCGTAAATCTGCGATCGTTAGCCCGGTAATTGTCGGAACTACAGATATAGCTAAGGATTCATTTTTTGATTTAATATTTTGCGATTCATATCCTGTATAATAAGATAATCCTGCTTTTCTTGCCAGTTCTGCGTCTTGAGTTACATCAATAAAAGAGTTAGCTTGAATTTTGATATTGCTCTCTTTGACTTCGGCATATTCTATTTTTTGATTTACTACATGAGGAGTCAGAGTTGAGTTGGAAATAACTTTAACTCCGGCTTCCGAAAGCATCTCTCTAAGAGCTTTATCTGCCGTTTTTGGTTCTAAGCAAGATTCAGGAACATTCGCTTTATCTAAGAATTCCCGGAAACATTGGGCGTAGGGTTGGCGGTACCAGTCGGGGATTTTATCTAAATCGACGTAACCTAAACCGCCGCGGGTGAGTACGCCCCCCAAGAGAGCGGTTGCGTAGTTCGATCGCACGATCGCAACTTGGCCCTTTTCACCTAAAGTTTTCTTGGCCCATATTGCCGCACATATTCCCGGTACTTCATCGCCATACACTACTACATCGAACTTTCTATCTGCTGATGTTTGAGGGGAAGCGGCGGTGGGGCTGCTGGATTTGTGTCGCAGAGTTTCGGTGTCTGATGTGGCGCTGGCTGGGTTTCTGTGTGTGATGTCGTTGGCAGCTTTTTGGAACTGTCCAGAGTCAACTAAAATTTTGACTGCTACGAAGAAGATTGCGATCGAAGCTAATTTCTTGAAAGTAGAGGGCATTTAGTTGACTCGTTGATAAATTTGCATTACCTGAAAGCGCTGTTCAGGGTTGACGCAGTTGAATATACCACTTTTAGGTAAGTTTGGCACAAGTTTAGGATGTTTTGGGGGAGTGGCGGCTCTGTGGTGGTTGCTCCGTTGCTAGTTTCTTTTTTGCTATTGTGATACGGGAATGCGACGGGTGCGATCGCATTTCAGGTGTTTGGTTTCACGAAGGGCGATCGGCTACAATAAGTTAATCACAACAATTAAGTCATCTTAAAAATACAGAAAACATGGAAAAAATTTTTGTACATCCTGAATGCCCTTTTTCAGTAGAGACATTTAACCTATTGACAAAAAAATATGACGACCAAAGCCCTGATTTTTACATAGCACACAAAAAAGATATATTAAAATATGTAGAAGAGCCATTAAACTATATTTTAAGCCAGGTAGAAGATCAGTTGCCTGATTTTATAAAAAAATATCTAAATATCAAGCATGAGCTATCATCTTTTAACATCAAGGCAAAACATTTGAAATCACAATCCTATGATTTAGCTTTGTCGAACACGGATTTTCAGCGATCCATTTTAAGGTTAACACTTGGAGATTCAAAATTAAAATTTGGTTTTTATACACAGTTTGAATGTGTGGAAAGTCTAGTAGAAAATTATCAAAAATATTTCACAAAAAATCATGATCTTCTCAATGCTTTTAAATGCCATACGCTTCCCAATAAATCTGATTGCTATTTGGCACTTTCTAAAAAAGATGATAAACAAATTAACATTTTTGGTTCCTTGCATAAACAAAAAAAAAATATTTATGAACTCTTACAAAATCTTTGGAAAGAGGTTTTTTTCAATCTTCCAGAAATTGAAGCCGATCGTTATCATTATTTTCAGGTCAAAATATCACTTGAATCAGAAGAAATATTAGGATACTCTGCTCAACAATTAATTCATAAAATAGCACAAGCTTTTAAAAAATTATTTCCATTAATTTTGATATCCACTGTTTCAGGCAATGATTTACCTGTTCTTATTAGTGAATATTTTTCAATTTATGAAAAGGAATTTAATCCAGTGTATCAACTAGAAGAAATTTCACAGACTACTGGCTTTGACGAAACCGAACTAACCCAATGGATACACACCATTAACCGCAAAGGTCAAACCATCATCCAAGGCCCGCCCGGAACCGGAAAAACCTTCCTCGCCCAAAAACTAGCAAAACACTTAATCGGCGGCGGTGACGGTTTCTCAGACATTATCCAATTTCATCCAGCTTATACTTATGAAGACTTTATTCAAGGCATCCGCCCCCAAAGTCAAGACGGGCAATTAACTTATCCAATAGTTCCCGGTAGATTCCTAGAATTTTGCGAAAAAGCCGAAGTCTGTGAAGATATTTGTGTTCTGATTATTGATGAAATTAATCGCGCAAATTTATCTCAAGTCTTTGGCGAGTTAATGTATCTCCTAGATGACCGACAGGACACAAAACGTTTTATTACACTGGCCAGCGGTCAAAAATTTAGAATCCCTACAAATGTCCGCATTATCGGCACAATGAACACCGCAGACCGTTCTATTGCCTTAGTTGATAATGCCCTCCGTCGCCGCTTCGCATTCATCCCCCTTTATCCTAACTATGAACTGCTACAAAACTATCATCATAGAGAGAAAACAGGTTTTCGAGTTGATAAATTAATTGGTATTCTCAAAAATATCAATCGGACAATTAACAACAAACATTATGAACTCGGCATTTCCTTCTTTTTGACAAAAACTTTAGCTGGAGATATCCAAGATATTTGGCAAATGGAAATTGAGCCATACCTCGAAGAATACTTCTTTGATAACCAGGCAAAAATGAATGATTTTCTCTGGGATAAAATCAAAGACAAATTGAGCAATTGAGAATCTAACGCTACCATTACCAAAAACACGGCGTTACAGCAGTAGCCGTAGGGTGTGTCGCTATAGACAATCCTCAATCAAGAGCGACAATCTAATAGCGACGCACCTGCTCCATCGCGCTCTTAGAAATCAACCCTCCGTTTCACATCGCCCAACATTTTTGTTTTAAGCAAGATTTTTTATAAATGATGTAAGGTGCTTCGCTGTGAGATTGTCGGTTTTTATTGAGATATTTTCCAGGGCGACACACCCTACGAATAATGTTGTAAAAATTCGTAAATTTAGTATTATGGTATTTATGAAACGAGAATCACCCCAAATTATCGAACTCACAGAATATCAATCAAAATTATTTGACCGAGATACAATCCCCGAATCAGTAGGAGAGAAAATCTACCAAAATTATGCCAAGGAAATAGATATAGAATTTCCCAACCCTAAAACTAAAGATAAATGGCAATTAAAATCTAAAGGCATAGTTGGCAATATTCCAATCACTCCAGAATGTCACATTGTCATCAGCCCAAAAGTTCCGATCGCAAATTTATTCGGAATGCTTGAGTATGCCTACGAACTTAAGATAAATTTTCCTAAAGGACAGATTGAATGCGAATCTTTGGAACAAGTATATGAACGATTAGCTAACATCCTTGCTCATAAAATTCTCGAACGCTGTCGCAAAGGATTATATCGCGATTACTTACCCAAAATAGAAAAACTTGCCTATATTCGCGGTCGCATTGATGTCCGGCAAGCTGTACAAAAACCTTGGGAAGTTAAACTAAAATGTCACTATAACGAACAAACAGGCGATATCGAAGACAATCAAATTCTGGCTTGGACACTCTTTATAATTGGCCGCAGCGGTTTGTGCCGCGAATCTGTCTCATCGACGGTGCGAAAAGCTTTTCATGCACTCCAAGGATTTGTTACCCTAACATCTTTTAAACCAGAAGCTTGTATCGATAGAAATTATCACCGTTTGAATCAAGATTATCAAATATTACACGCCCTCTGCCGCTTCTTTCTGGAGAATACTGGGCCAAGTCATGAAAAAGGCGATCGCGAAATGCTCCCTTTTTTGATCAATATGGCTAGTTTATATGAACAATTTGTCGCTGAATGGCTCAAGGCAAATACACCAACAGGCTTTTTTGTCAAGAAACAATACACGGTAACACATGACCAACATTATTGCGATCGCATTGACTTACTCCTGCGCGATATTGAAACAGGAAAAGTTCAATACGTCCTCGATACAAAATACAAAGCTCCCGATAAAGTAGACAATACGGATCGTAATCAAGTAGTTGCCTACGCAAATTCAGTAAACTGTAACAATGCAATTCTCATCTACCCGCAAGACCTCAAACAGCCACTAGACATAAAAATTGGCGATATTCGAGTTCGCAGTCTAAAATTTTCCCTAGATAGCGACCTCCATGAAGCCGGAAAAACCTTCTTAACCTCTCTACCTCCAAACACCCTCTCCTATTGGTGACAACTTAAGACAACGTACAAATTGTCAAGGCATACAAGAAAATGTAAATAGCTGAAACAGTTACAGGAAAAGCAGTTTAGCTCCATTGAAGCAGTAAGGGAGCATCTGTGTTTGGCTTTATTAGTGCGATCGCCCCCGATCGCTAATGAGATCATCCCCAAAACAGTCTTGATGTACAACAGCTTAATTAATAAGTCGTATAATTCAAGCAGGAGAAAAAGTAATTATCCAGAAACAACTTCCGTTCCCCAAAAGGGCATTGATGTGCGCCGCCATATTCAGAGCAACCAGGCAACTGTGACACATTAGTTCAACGCAGTATTACTGCACTGCGACAGTTTCGACACTGCACAAGAAGCCATCCACAAGGATCTGTGATCTGGATGAATGCGGTAGAAGGAATTGCCCACTGGGAGCCCTCTCTTAACCTCGCTCACCGTACTTAAATCAAAAATATGATACAATACACTTAACGTTTTTTGTCCGCAGCGATCGCGCGTGAGAGCAATCGCAGAGACTATGACACTTATCGGTTAAGTCAGGTGCGCGCTGAGCAATTATCCTCTTAAGTGAACCGTATTGAGATATGATAAACTATCAAGATTTTTTGACGAGTAGTGATGGGTACTCACCCAATCAGCAAACTGATTTACTAAAAACTGCCCACGATGTCTGTGTTGATGTTCCAGCATCCAGTCACGATGTCTCCTGTGTCCCAGAGTCTCAATGCGATCTAACTCCATCTGACTATGTGAGTATACATCAATGGTTTGAAGCGCAGGTTAAGCACACTCCTGATGCGATCGCCCTTTCCTTTCAAGGGCAAGAATTAACCTATGATGCCTTAAATCAACGCGCAAACCAGCTCGCCCATTACCTTCAAACACTAGGAGTGCAACCGGATGAACTGATTGCTATCTCTATGAATCGCTGCATGGAAATGGTGATTTGCTTTTTGGGGGTGATGAAGGCTGGGGCGGCCTATGTGCCGATCGACCCAGCCTATCCCCACGAACGTCGAGCGTACAAGTTACGAGACGCCGCTGTGCGATTCATTTTGATTCAGAAGCATCTAGTTGAATTTTTGCCCGAACACAATGCTCGCGTGATTTGTCCAGATACCGACTGGCACGATATGGCGCAATACAGCACTGAAAATTTGCCTCTGCTGACAACGCCTGAGCATTTGGCTTATGTGATATACACCTCTGGTTCGACGGGGAATCCCAAGGGTGTGATGATTACCCACCGGGGTATGATTCACCATAGCAAAGCGATCGCACAGGAATTTGCTCTTGGATTAGGCGATCGGGTACTGCAATTCTCTAGCATGAGCTTTGACATCATCATTGAAGAAGTGTTTCCATCCTTGGTAAGTGGTGCAACTATTGTGTTGCGAACTGAGGACAGTATTAGCTCTACCCGCCAATTCCTCGAATTTATTGAGCAAGAACGAATTACTATTCTGGACTTGCCAACTGCTTTTTGGCATGGCCTAGTCAGCGGACTCTCATTGCTACGTGTTCCCATGTCCCCAGATGTGAGATTGGTGATTGTGGGCGGAGAAAAAGCCTCTCGCGCTCTGTATAGTGAATGGCGACAATTGGTTGGGCAATATCCTCGTTGGCTCAATACCTATGGGCCGACTGAAACTACGGTGACGGCAACCATTTTTGACCCGATCGCTGAAGGCTACGATCTCAGTAGTGAAGCAGACATTCCGATCGGTCGTCCCCTTCCGAATAGCAAAATTTACATTCTGGATGAACACCTAAATCCTGTGCCAGATGGCGAGATTGGCGAAATGTATATTGGCGGCCCAGGGCTAGCCAGGGGATATCTCAACTTGGAAGAAAGCACTACGAGTAAGTTTATTGCGAATCCATTTAGCGATCGACCTGGAGCCAAACTTTACAGAACAGGGGATACTTGCCGCTATTTACCCAATGGAACGTTGGAGTTTATTGGTCGCATCGATTTTCAAGTAAAAATTCGCGGTTTTCGGATTGAGTTACTAGAGATTGAAACCTATTTGGAACAGTACCCATCTGTACAGCAAGGTATAGTTTTGGCACGGGAAGATGTTCCCGGTGAAAAGCGCTTAGTGGCATATATCATTCCGAAGAATGGGCAACAAATTAATGTGTCTGCACTGCGTATTTTTCTACAAACCAAGCTACCGGCATATATGATTCCGGCAGCCGTTGTAGTGATGGAGAGCTTCCCGATGATGCCTAATGGTAAGGTCGATCGCCGTGCGTTTCCAGAACCGCAGGTTGCCGATCTGGTCAAAAATAGTGAATGTGTTTTACCTATTGATGGACTAGAAGCTCAACTCGTCCATATTTGGGAGCAACTGCTCAATATTAAGCCGATCGGCACAACCGATAATTTCATGAATTTAGGCGGTACATCCCTGTTAGCCGCTCGCTTGGCTGACAAAATTGACCAACGGTTCCAGCAGAAAGTGCCACTATCGATGATCTTTCAAGCCCCAACCATCAAACAACTAGCCGGGATTCTACGTCAAGGCGATATCCCCAACCAAAGCCTTTCCCTAGTGGAGATTCAACCGCAGGGTTCTCAGCCACCACTATTTCTGTTTGAAGGGGTGTCTATTTATCATCCGTTAATTCCATATTTGGGGCTAGATCAGCCGATATATGGCTTAATTGCTCTTGTTAAAGATGGGGTAAAGGGGCCAGTCAATCAGGTTGAGGCGATCGCAGACTATTACATAAATGAGCTAGTGAAGGTGCAACCAGAGGGCCCCTATTATTTGGGTGGTTTATCATTTGGGGGTATTGTTGCCTTTGAGGTAGCTCGGAAATTGGCAGCTAAAGGACAGGAAACAGCTTTATTGGTGATGTTTGATGCCATGTTACCCTCTGCCTATAAGCCCCTCTCCCTCGATCGGCGGCTGCGCTTCCATGCCCAAAAAATTGCTAAGCAGGGTGTAGGTTACATCATCAGTAGCGTCGTCGATAAAATAATGACAGTTGCAGACCGCATGACAATGGTAGCCCGCAACACGATCGCGCGATACTTTAAGGCGAAAGAACCTACAGAGTCAATGTCTTGCACCACCGATTATTTGATGACAGACAAGATAATTGAGCAAGCCGAACGAGCTTACGTGCCAAAACCCTATGCTGGCAAAGTAGTCATGTTTCGAGCGCTGGATTCTGAAGATGGCGTAAGTGTGATCATCGATCCGGATCTAGGCTGGAAACCTTATCTCAAAAAAGGTCTGACCATTTACGATGTACCAGGAGACCATCTAGGTATTTTACTGGAACCCAATGTCGGGGCGATCGGCAACCAAATCAAGCTATTGCTCGATCGGGTAGTAGTGCAGAAGTAAAGTTTTTGGCATTCTGAATCGATATTCAGACAGGGTTGCATCGAATTACATAATTTAAAAAAGTAGAACTATCCTCAATCAAGCCGGAAAAACTTTTTTAAACTCTCTATTGCCAAACACTCTACCTTAACTCAATACGCTTGGCTTAAGGCTTTTTTACGAATTTTATCTCACGATTTCATAGGCAATACAGGAATTTTTTGAAAGTCAGATATTTCTTAAATAAACCGTATTATGCGCTAATTATTCTCTGCACCAAAATCACCCTCTGCCGTTCATTTCTCCCACAAAAAAAGAGGCGCAATTGCGCCTCCCAAATCTTTCATGTCCGCGTTTTAAACACTAACAGCCACTTTCGATTCCTTCGCAGTCAACTTCTCGTAAGTCGCCCGCATCTTCAATCCGACTAATACTTGGAACAAACCAGTTCCATTGTTAGAACCAGGATATTCGCGGTGCTGGAGCAACAGGTGAGTTAACTCGCCTTCATACTTCGCAGAAGTCTTGCTCAAATGGCTTTCGATGTAAATAACTTCTTCGAGATTCTCGAATTGACCATCTACTTCCAAAATCGAGACTTCGTGGTCGTAGAAAGCGTCTGGCCCGTAGTACATCTTAATTCCGGGATAGGAACAAGTCAGTTTGCGACCGCAAGGAACCCAGTTAATTGTTGAACCTTCGTCAAACAAATACGCAGGCTCAAAATTGGCGATGCCTTCGCGTTGGATCATCTGCACCCGCAGAACCTTCCGCTCTTTATCATCTTTAATCAAGTTGGTGGGCAATACTTGAATTACCACATCAGCGTATTGCTTTTGGGGGTCGATGTAGGCGGTGAAATCTGGTTTGCGAGCGTTGATCGCAAACAGCACGTCTTCGTAACGGTGGCCCCGTTCCGCCATGTCGCGCTGGATTTTCCAAGCAATTTTCACTTCGTCGCTGATGTCGAGGTAGACGCTGAAGTCGATGAGATTTCTCACTCGCTCGTCGTAAAGGGGGTGCAGCCCCTCAATCACGATGATGTGATTCGGCTCTATCCGCTCAGCAGGATCGAGCAGACCGGTTTCGTGGTTGTAAATCGGTTTGTCGATCGCCCGGCCTTCTTTGAGCGCCTTCATTTGCTCGGCCATCAGGTCAAAATTGTTAGCTCTGGGGTCTAGGGCGGTAATCCCTGTTTCCTTGCGCTGCTTGCGATCGAGACAATGATAGTCATCGAGGCAGATTACAGTAACGAAATCTTCCCCGAACAAATCTGTCAATCGGCGCAAAAAAGTAGATTTTCCGCACCCGGAGTCTCCGGCTACGCCAATTAAAACCACGCGATCCGGCTTACTTGTCATAGTTTCCCTCTAAAAAAATCACTGTTTACTAACTCAAGTCTAGATTCCACAAAATTTAAGGCCGCAGGTAGCGTGCCGGCTTTGTGCGATTTTGTTGCTACCCCGATCGGATCGAGCACTCACCAGCATACAGGAGTCAGTTGACTGCCTGCGAGGGAAGACCCAAGCAATCTTCAAGGCAATTGACATACTCCCCAACCCTCAAGGCATGGGGATTGTGGATTCAAACAGCTTCTGGCAAGCACAGCTTGTCCGATCTTGCCTCGCCTCTAGGTTGATGCCCCAACCTATTTGAGATTTTTTGGACTATGGAGTTGAGACGGGATTTTTACATCTGGCGAATCAACAATATATAGTTCAATCACGATTCCCGTCCGATCGGGCTTGCCTGCTCGCCTGCCTTATAGGATGGGATCGTACCCCAATTTTTTGGCTATTAATGCTAATTTAGTGATTAATTTTACCAGAATGCGTCCGCCCACTACAAGCTCAACGTCATTTAGTCAAATCGTGCTTTAAGTTTTACTTCATTATTATAAGTTTTATATTTCAATGCCGTATTCCCTTTCATAAGTGAAATCCTCTCCCGATCTCGGGCTCTGCCTCTGCCGAATCTCCAAATCAGAAGGAGCGATCGGGGCCGATCCCGCGATCGGGTAAAATATTGGCAGTACGCAGACAACAATAGCTATAGGTCAACACCTGAACGCAGCCGGACTCGATAGCCGGCGTGATGTTCGGCTGATTGGGAACTGGAGGCGCGATCGACCAAAA